>JAGQJP010000085.1 GCA_020430585.1 Myxococcales bacterium
AGCCAGCCGATCGTGCCGGCGATCAGGACCAGCGGCGCGACGAAGGGCAGGATCAAGCGCCACAGCGGAATGCCGAGCGCTCCCGCCGCCGCCAGCTCTCCGTGCCGCTTCATCGTGCCGAAGGTGAAGAGCGCCGCAAAGACCGTCGCCACGGGAATCGTCTGATAGAGCACGAGCGGCAGCTTGACGAGATAGAAGCGGACGAGCAGGCCCGTGCCGCCTTTGACCTTCAGGAAGTCACCGACCACCTCGAACAGGTCGATCATCCAGTAGATCGAGACCAATACGGGAACGGCGAGCAGGAACGTCGTCAGGAAGCGGCGTAGAATGTAGCGGCTGATCATCATCGCTCGGCGACGATATCAGCTCGGGCCTCGCTATTTCAAGAGCAGTGAGCTGGAGACGACGAGCTCCTCATCGGTCAACGGGTTGGTCGGCCAGTCGGTCTCGTGGGTTTCCTCGCGCTCGTCCGTCGCCTCGCGCGTCTCCCCCGTCAACCAGTTGTCCTCGTCGACGAAGAGCGTGGCGCCGCTCGAGCCATACAAAGCCGTGATACTCATAGGTTACCCCCCGGTTCGAATCAAATTTGACGCACCAAGCGTGACGCGACCTCAGGTATGCAACCATCACGCCATCCCGACGGAAAGGCGAACTGCCCGATCGAGCACGGTTTGCGGGCCAAGCCCTGTGCGCACTCGCGGTGACACTTCGACGAAAATGTACGCCGGGCGGTTATGTCGCCTTCTCACTCGCCGGAACGCGGCGTTTCGCCAGGCCCAGCGTGCCCAAGACCACGAGAGTGGCTCCGACGAGGGTCATCGGGCTCGGCACCTCGGAGAAGGCCAAAAGACCCCAGACGATCGCGAAGACGATCTGCAAATAGCTCACGGCGGTCGCCCGGGCTGCGGTTTCGAGGTGCAGGCTGCGGGTCATGTAGACCTGGCCGAGCTGGGCCAGGGTGCCGATCGCCAAGAGCACCAGCCAATCCCAGCCGACGGGCCAGACCCAGTCGACCGCGGCGATTGGAGCGATCAGCGGCGTGGAGACCAGTGGGAAATACCAGACGACGACCATCGGGTGGTCCGTCTCGCGCAGCTTGCGGACCGTCGTGTAGGCGGCGGCGCTGCAGAGCGCTCCCAGCAAGGCGACCATCACCGCGAGCAGATCGAGAGGTGCTCGCTGTGCGCCGAAGAGGAAGCTCGGTCGGGCGACGACGATCACCCCGAGCAGACTCACCAGGGCGCTCGTCAGGTCCCGCCCGCTCATCCGCTCACCGAGGATCAGCGTGGCAAGCAGCGCCGTGAAGATCGGGTTGGTGAACTGCAGAACGGTGGCGTCCGCGAGCGGTAGCCGGGTGATCGCGAAGAAGTAGCAGATGAGGGCCGAGAAGCCGAGCACGCCGCGCAGCAGCAGCAGACGGCGGTTCTCTCCCCAGAACCCGAGGCCCAGGCGGTGTAGGCTGAATCCGGCGATCGCCAAGGCGACGACGCTGCGGGCGAAGACGAGCTCGGCCAGCGGCAGGTGGTGGCCGCCGAGCTTGACGAAGAGGCTCATCGTGCTGAAGAACAGCGCCGCGAGCGCCATCAGCCAGAGGCCACGATGCGAGTCGACGATCGGTTTCAGAGGCGGGATTCGGCTCGACGGCGGGCCATCAGCTGCGACGATCCGTACAGCAGCGTGACGAGGTAGAAGAAGGTCGACACGGTGGCACTGAGCGTCGCCCAGTGCGTCGGGCTCCAGCCCGCGTTGCTGCCGAAGACCGCGCCGATCAACGGCAAGAGCAAGATCGCGTGGAGCGGGCTGACGATCATGTCGCTCCCCGGAACGTTGTGGCGCTTGAGGATCATTCGGGCGACGACGTCCGCTGAATAGAAGGTGGCAAACAGCACGCAGACCAGCGCGCTGGCGCCGAGCCAGTAGAAGATCATCGCCGAGGCCGAGATCAGGAGCGCAGGCGTGATCTCCGTCGGCGTCAGCTTCTCGCGCATCGCCCGCCAGATCGGCGTCGCCGCCGTGCCGACGTAGCCACCCGCGCAGAGCAGATAGAGCGCGCTCCCGAGGGTCAGCTCGCTCGACGAGAAGCGAAGCCACGCCGGGTCACCGAGGGCGACGACGGCGATCTGTACCAGGGCCAAAAGGGTGATCCCCTCGACGGCGCTGAGCCGCGGGATGACGAGCAGCCCCGTGCGAAACTGGTCCCAGAAGACGACGATCCAGGCCAGCGCGCCGACCAACCCCAGGGTCAGCAGGTAGAGCCCGTCGGCCCGCACGGTGAAGGAGAAGACCAGGAGCGTTGCTCCCGAGCCGATCCCATCGAGGCCGTGGTCGAGGAACTCGCCGAGGGGGCTCGATTGCCCCGTTCGACGCGCGTGGGGTCCATCGAGGTTGTCCGCCGTCAGGTAGCTCATCATCAGCAGCGCCGAGACGAGGTAGAGCGGCGTATTCCCTTGTGACGCGGCGTAGGCGAAGATCACCGCCGCGAGGACGCACAGTTGGCCGAAGATTGTGATCGCGTTCGGCGCCACGCCCTCGGGAATCGCGGTCAACATGCGATTCCAGATCAGCTTCTTGTAGAATCCCAACAAGATCTCACGATCTTCGCACTGGTAGCGTGCTTGCGGCTGTGTCATAGGTGGCTCCCCCTCCCCATCGTCGTCGATTCTGCATGCAATGATGATGCCGCCGGGAGCTTTGCGGGGATGTTGTGTAACGCTTGGAATAGATGCATGAAATTTGAAGGTGCCCAAATGCGTCCGCGGGCGGGTGCGAAATCAGATGCGCACTGAGAAGGTCGGTTCTCAGAGGATTGTGACGCGGCGCGTCGAGGGAGAGCGCGAGAGACGGGGCTCCCGGGTGTCTGCGGCGTTCGTTGCGCGGCGATCGCGGGGGATCTGTGAACCTTGGTGGAAATGAACATCGATCGACGCTACTCTATTGTCGACTGTCCCCACACGATGATGGAGGTTTCGCATGTGGTATCGCCGATCACCGCTCGAACACTCGCCACGCTGGTTCGTCGCCTGCGGACTTACGCTGTTCGCGGTCTGGCTCGGCGCGGGCTGCGGCGGCTCGAGCCGCGCCGACGTCGACGCCGACGCGACGACGGGGTCCGATGTGACCCAGAGCGCCGACGGGGTGCAGAGCGCCGACGTGACGCGCGACATCCTCGATCTGCCGAACTGCGACCGCGTCACGCCCGTCGAGGGCGAGGTGACGCTGGCCGCGGAGTTGGTCGTCGACAAGCTCGGCTCTCTGGTGGATATCGCCTTCGTTCGCGGCGACCGTGAGCGGATCTATCTCGCCGAACGCCAACAGGGAACGATCTGGGTGGTCAAGGACGGCGTCGCGAACGAGATGGGCTCGCTGAAATCGGTGATCAACGCCTCGGGAGGCGAGCAAGGCTTCCTCAGCCTCGCCTTTCACCCCGACTTCGTGAACAATCGCAAGATCTACGTCTACTACACCGTCTCGAACGCCGACACGAAGCTGGCCGAGCTCACCGCGACCGACGCCGACCACGTCGATGTCTCGACGCTCAAGGTCTTGCTGACGATCGACGAGGGCGGAGAGAGCAATCACAACGGCGGCGCCCTGCGCTTCGGCCCCGACGGGCTTCTCTACCTCTCGACGGGCGATGGTGGCGGCGGAGGCGACGCGCACGGCCCGATCGGCAACGCCCAACGCAAAGACGTGCTCCTCGGCAAGATGCTGCGCTTCGACGTCGACGGCCAGGCGGATGGCAAGCTCTACGCGATCCCGCCGAACAACGCCTTCAGCGTCGACAGCGACTTCTTGCCCGAGATCCTGCACTGGGGTCTGCGGAACCCATGGCGTTACAGTTTCGACCGCGTGACGGGCGACCTGATCATCGGGGACGTCGGGCAGAACACCTACGAAGAGCTGGACTGGGTGCCCGCGGGTTCTGTGGCGCTCAACTTCGGCTGGCGCTGCCGGGAGGGGCTGCACAGCTACAAGGACGACACACACTGCGGGGCCGAGACCTTCACCGAGCCGATTCTCGAGCTGCCGCAGGACGACGGCTTCCACGCGGTGGTCGGTGGGTACCGCTATCGTGGCTGCCGAATGCCGGCCTATCAAGGGCAGATCTTCTACTCCGACGCGTACATCGGTAGCGTCCGCGCCTTCCGCTTCGAGAACGGCGCCGTCGTTCCGGGGAGCGACCGCTCGGTGCTCTCGGTCCCTGGCGGCTCGCTGGTCTCTTTCGGCGAGGATCACCAGGGCGAGCTCTACTTCGTCACCCTCGGTGGCGGGCTCTATCGGATCGTCCCGCAATAGCCCGATTTCTTTCGTCCTCCCGTTCGCGCTCGGGGGGCTTGCTTTTGTCGACGTTCGGGTGTACCACTTTCGCATGGAACAACGAGACCTTTTGATTGTTGGGGCGGGAATCAGCGGTTTGGCGGTGGCAAACTTCACCAGCCGCGAGAACGTCCTGATTCTGGAGCGCGAAGAGGAGATCGGCGGCTACTGTCGCACGGTCAAACAGGATGGATTCGTCTGGGATTACTCCGGACACTTCTTCCACTTTCGCCATCCGCGGATCGAGGAGTATCTCGTCTCGCGAATGCCCGCCGACAGCGTGCGACGGATCGAGAAGAGCGCGAAAATTCTCTACCGCGACCGTCTGATCGAGTTTCCCTTCCAGAAGAACATCCACCAGCTGCCCCAGGAGGAGTTCATCGACTGCCTCTACGATCTCTACTTTCGCGATCGCGGCGCGGCGGTGCACAACTTCTCGGAGATGCTCTACGCGAAGTTCGGCCGCGGGATCACCGAGCGATTCCTGCGCCCCTACAACGAGAAGCTCTACGCCTGCGACCTCTCCGAGCTCGACGCGGACGCGATGGGACGGTTCTTTCCGTACGCCGACATCGACGAAGTGATCCGCAACATGAAGAACCCGGACAACCGCTCCTACAACTCGACCTTCACCTATCCGACGGGCGGCGCGATCGAGTACGTCCGGGCCTTCGAGAAAGCGCTCGATCCGAGCCGCATCGCTCTCGGCGAGACGCTCGTCTCCGTCGACCTCGAACGTCGCATCGCCCGAACGAACCGACGCGAGGTACGCTTCGATCGCCTCGTCTCGTCGGCGCCCTTCAATCGGCTGCTCGAGATTTGCGGAATCGAACACGATCGCCGCGTGTTCAGTTCGAACAAGGTGCTCGTCTTCAATCTCGGCTTCGACCGCAAGGGCTGGCCGGGGGTGCACTGGGTCTATTTTCCCGAGCGGCACTATCGCTTCTATCGCGCCGGGTTCTACGACAACATCTTCGGTAGCGAGCGAATGAGCCTCTACATCGAGATCGGGATGCGCACGGGCGACACGGTCGATCTCGAAGCCGAGCGCGCGAGGGTCCTCGACGATCTACGCGTCGCTGGCGTCGTGACCGACCACCAACTGGTCTCGTGGCACGCCGTCGTGCTCGATCCGGCTTATGTTCACGTGACGACCGAGTCGCAGCGACAGACGGCACACTACACCGAGCGCCTGGCGCAGCACGGTGTTCACTCGATCGGGCGCTATGGCGGCTGGAAGTACTGCGCGATCGAGGATAACATTGTCGAAGCGATCGATTTGATCGCCGACATCGACGGCCGGCGTGTCGATCTCGTCGAGCCGGCTCGTAGCTGAGGTCCCTGGCCGGTCCGCCGGCTCCCGTTCGAAACGAATTGAGGTAGCGATGAAACATCTGATCCTGACGCTCTTCGTACTGGCCCTCGCCGCGCACACCTGGGGCTGCGCGATCCAAGAGATTTCGACGAACCCGACCAACGACAGCTCGACCACGAGCGACACCTCGACGACACAGGACAGCTCGACGACACAGGACAGCTCGACGACTCAGGACACGTCGACGACCACCGACACCACCTCACCGAGCGACAGCGCCGACGACACGAGCGTGTCCGACACGAGCGTGTCCGACACGACGGATGACGCGAGCGGAGACGTGGTGGACGCCGGTGACGACTCGTCGACGCCGGACACCGAGACCGCTTGCGTCGATGACAACCTCGGGCAGACGATGGCAACCGTCGCCGCGAGCGGATCGCTCGTCGTCGGTGTTACGTACAGCGGGCTCAAGCTCTGCGGCACGACCGCGCGCGATTGGTACCGCTTCGACGTCAAGAGCGGCGAAGAGGGCCAATATCACATCACGGCGACCTATCCGAACAACGACGTCTGCGTGATGGTCGAGATCCACGGCAGCGTCGACGAGCAGGATGTGTTGACCGAAGGCCTCGAGTCGCACGGCACCAATGCCGCGTCTTACACCTTCGCGACCGCGGGAACGTACTACGTTTCGGTCACGGCGCTCGGGTGTACCGACGGATCTGTCGTGCCCTCGGCGGATTATTCGCTCACCGTGCACCCGCCGTGCACGACCGATGACAACTGCACGAGCGCCAATCCGTACCTGCCCTTCTGCGACAGCGGCGTATGTCACGAATGTCGCGTCGACACCGACTGTCGGAGCACGGATACTCCATTGCTCTGGGTCTGTAGCTCCCAGGCCTGCGTCGGTTGCGTGACCGATGCGGATTGTCTGGCCAACCCCGACTCGTCCGGCCCGACCTGCGTCGACGACTTCTGCGAATGAGCCGCTGCGTCGCCCAGGGGTGGCAAGCGGCCTTCACCAAAGGAGCACCAGCATGAGAACTCCACTGTCCGAGCAAGCGCTCAACGAAGCCCTCGGCGAGCTACCCCACTGGGAGCGCGCGGCGGACGCCCTGACCCGCACGTTTCGCTTCGCCAGCTTTCGCGAGGCGATCTCGTTCCTCGTCCGCGTCGCCTTCGTCGCCGAAGAGCTGAACCATCACCCCGAGATCGCCAACGTCTATAACCGGGTGACCTTGACCCTGACGACCCACGACGCGGGGAACAAGGTGACCTCTCGCGACGTCGAGTTGGCGAAGAAAATCGACCACTTCTGCTGGGTCGATTGAACCGCGAGGCGGTACCGTCTCCGCCGCGGGCGGCTCGCGTCGCCATCCCACCGGGTGGCACGAACCTTGAAGAGGATGTGCGCGGGCAGCGGGCTCAACCACACGGATGAGGGGGTGGAGATGGTTCTCGATACTCGAATGGTGAAACGCGTGACCCGTGGGATGGTCGTCGCTCTCGGCGTCGCTCTCGGCGTCGGCCTCTTCGTCGCGCCCGGTTGCGCGCCGCACACGCCGATCCGGCGGACGGCGTTGATCCCCAACGCCTACATTCCCTCGCGGATCGGTCGACCTCTCGACCAGGGCGAGCTGCGTGCCACCTTCGAGGTCAACACGTTGCGCCTCGGTGGCCCGACGAGCTCGGTGGACGGCCGGATTCTCGTCGCCTCGGTCGGCGATCCGGGGCTCTTGATCCCGCGCTTGAACATCGGCGCGAGCCTCTACCTCGGCGTCTTCGGCGGCCTCGAGATCGGTGGCCAGTTTCGCTACGCTTCGTACAATTGGGCGCAGGCGAATACCGTCGGCGTCTTGCCCTTTCCCTACTTCGCCAAACGCGACATCTTCATGGGTGGAGCGGGGCTTCGCTACAATCTGCGCCTGCCGCTGCGGATGAGCCTGTCGTTTCTCACCGAGCTCAACGTCGCCGGAATACCCCAGTCGACCTTCGTCTGCAAGTCCGGACAGGTCTGCGATTCGGGCTACTACATCCCCGACGGCAGCGATACGACGACGCCCGACGGTAAGTACGTCTTCGAGAAGATGCACACCTCGAAGTTCTTTCTGCCGGCGTTCTTCCTCCAGTTCACCTGGGCCGCCTGGCGTGATCACATCCACGTCTACGCCTTCTTCGGCGCCGAGCGCAACGTCAAGAACATCGGTTTCGATCCGAACGCGGCAAACAAGGACAACAGCACCTTGACGGGATTCTGGATCGGGATGATCGGCGCGGGCGTCGAGCTGAAGTACAAATGGGTCTTCGCCGGGATCAACATCGCCGTGCCGCTCGAGACCGAGCGGGCGATCGACTTCGGCGTCTCGATGGCCTTCCAGATCGGGGCAAGCGTCAACATCTTCTGAGCGACGAGCGACAGCGCCGATCCCGCCGACGGAACGCTTCCGATTGACCCCACGGGCGATAGCGGGTATGCTCGGAACCCAATGAGTTGAACTGCTGCGTAGGCCCCGTCTCGATGCTCCTGCTGCTGATCATCGTCGGAACGACCCTTTCGATCTCGTTTCTCTGCTCGGTGCTCGAAGCGACGCTGCTCTCGATCAACGTCACAGAGCTGAGCCACCGCAAGGAGAAAGGTGAGAAGGCCGCGGCACGCCTGCTCGAGCTCAAAGAGAAACGGCTCGACGACGCGATCGCCGCGATCCTGACCTGCAATACGATCGCCCACACGATCGGCGCGGCGCTCTCGGGGTGGCGGGCGGCACAGGTCTTCGGCGGTGGCCTGGGCGTGGCGATCTTCTCGGGGGTGCTGACGGTGCTGATCCTGGTGCTCACCGAGATCATCCCCAAGACCCTCGGGACCGCCCACGCAAGCCGCCTCGTCGGGTCGGTCGGCTTGGTGTTGCACTGGCTGATCAAACCGCCGATGCAGTGGATCCTGATCCTCACCCGCGCCCTGACACGCTTCGTCGCCCGCGATGAGACAAAGCTCACGACCCGCGGCGAAGTGCGCGCGATGATCAAGATCGCCGAACGAGACGGTGCGCTGCATCCGGAAGAGACGCAGGTGATCTTCAACTGGCTGCAGTTCAAGCAGATCCACGTCACCGACGTGATGACGCCGCGGACCGTCGTCGTGATGCTCGAGGACAGCGAGACCGTCGCCTCGGCGATCGAGAACCCCCAGAACGAGGCCTTCAGCCGCCTGCCGATCTACTCCGAGACGCGGGACAACGTTCTCGGCTACGTCCTGATGCGCGAGCTGCTGCGCGCCGCGACGGTCCCCGGCGGCGGCGAGCGCAAGGTCGTCGAGCTGATGCGCAACGTGATCTTCATGCCCGAGACGCTCTCGCTGGGAGAGGCGCTGCGCCAGTTCACCAAGGGCTCTGAGCACCTCGCGGTGGTGGTCGACGAGCACGGCGGGGTGAGCGGCATCGTCACGATGGAAGACATCCTCGAGACGGGGCTCGGCGTCGAGATCGTCGACGAATACGATCGCGTCGCCGATCTGCGGGTCCTCGCCTCCGAGCTGCGCGATCGCCGCCTGCTCCAGCTGCAGGGCTCGAAGCTGCGACGGAGCGATGGCGAAGAGGCGGCGGGATGAGCGACGCACCGAATCCAGACGACGAGCGCCCCAACCCATCGACGGACGCGCCGCCGAAACGGGACCCCGCGTCGCCCGGTTCAGCGGCCGCTGCGATCGCCGCGCTGAATCAAGACGAGGAGCCGCCCGTCGCCGAGTCGCTCGTGACCGAGAGATGGTTTCCGGCGCCGCCAGGCTCACGTCTACTCTCGCTGGCCGCCCTCGCGGGCATCGTCGTCGTGCTCAAGCTCGGACAAGAGCTGATCGTACCGTTGCTAGTCGCGGTTTTCATGGCGATCTTGTTGGCGCCGATGGTGCGGGTGCTGGTCGAGCGGAGAGTTCCGCGTTCTGTCGCCGTGCCCCTCGTCCTCGTCGTCCTCCTCGTCGTCTTCAGCGGGCTCGGCGCGCTGATCGGCAGCTCCGTCGGCGATTTCACGGGCAAGGTGCCGTTCTATCGCTCTCGCGTCGACGCGCTGACCTTTGCGTTCTTCGCCTGGCTCAACGAGATTGGCATCGCTGTCAGCTCGAAGTCGGCGCTCGCCCAGCTCAAGCCGGGGATGCTCTTCGGCGCCTTCGGACAGGCCCTCTCGACGATGGCATCGGCCTTCTCGTCGATGATGCTGGTGCTGCTCCTCGTCGTGTTCATGCTCTTCGAGGCCGAGATCCTGCCGGGCAAGCTGCGCGCCGCGTTCGGCGATGTGCGCCGCCATCTCGGCGACGTCCGCGAAGCGGCGCTCAAGGTGCAGCGCTACCTCTGGGTCAAGACGATCGTCAGCGTCGGCACGGGCATTGGTGTCGGCCTCTTTCTCTGGCTCGCGGGCGTGGACTTTCCCGTGCTCTGGGGTGTCTGTGCCTTTCTGTTGAACTACGTGCCGAACATCGGCTCGCTCCTCGCGGCGGTTCCACCCGTGCTCTTGGCCCTGGTCCAGCACGATCCGGCGCGGATGGGGATCGTCGCCCTCGGCTTGTTCGCCGTCAACTTCGTCTTCGGCAACGTCCTCGAGCCGCGGATGCTCGGCCGTCAGCTCGGGCTGTCGACGTTCGTCGTCTTCCTCTCCCTCATCGTCTTCGGCTACATCTGGGGGGTGGCGGGGATGCTCCTGTCGACCCCGCTCGTCGTCGTCGCGCAGATCGCCTGCGCGTCGTCACCGCGATACGGCTGGATCTCGATCCTCCTCGGCGGTGAAGCGGCTGCGGAGGGGCTCGAGACTCCCGCGCTCGAAGCTGTCGGGCTCCCATCGGCAAAACCGTGAACGAGTTGGTCACGGTACTTTGTTTTTCATAATTATATCAGGCGTCTATTGGGTGTCTGCGCATTTGGTTTGACCCCTGCGCGGTGACGTCCTAAGGTAGGATCCGCACATCGAGCTGCGCGCAGCGCGCGGCGGCGCGGTTGACCCCCAACGAGGTAGGCGATGCAAGTACCGAGCGGCACCCATTTCGACTTCATCATTGTTGGATCGGGCTTCGGCGGAAGCGTATCGGCCCTTCGGCTCTGCGAGAAGGGCTATCGCGTGTTGATGCTCGAAAAGGGGCGTCGTTTCAACGCCGAGGACTTCCCGAAGACCAACTGGGACCTGCGCCGCTGGCTCTGGATGCCGCAAACGGGTTTGAAGGGCTTCTTCAAGATGACCTTCATGAAGCACGTCACGATCTTCTCGGGCGTCGGCGTCGGTGGGGGCTCGCTGGTCTACGCCAACACGCTGCCGATCCCGAAGGACGACTTCTTCGTCAAGGGCACCTGGGCCGGCATCGCCGATTGGAAGAGCGAGCTCGAGCCGCACTACAAGACGGCGCGCCGAATGCTCGGCGCCAACAAGAACCCGACGCTCTTCCAGGGCGACAAGATCCTCAAAGAGATCGCCAGCGACATCGGCCGCGCGGAGCACTTCGAGCCGACCCACGTCTCGGTCTATTTCGGCGAGCCCGGCAAGACCGTCCCCGATCCCTATTTCGGTGGCAAGGGTCCGTCGCGCACGGGCTGCATCTATTGCGGCGCCTGCATGACCGGCTGTCGCCACAACTCGAAGAACACGCTGGACAAGAACTACCTCTACCTCGCCGAGCAGCTCGGCCTGACGATCCTCCCCGAAACCGAGGTCGTCGCCGTGCGGCCGGGGGCCAAGGGCGGCTACGAGGTGCACACCAAGGCGAGTTTCGGGATGCGCAAGCGCAAGCAGCTGTTCACCGCCGATCGCGTGATCCTCTCGGGCGGCGTCCTCGGCTCGGTCGAGCTGCTCTTGAAGATGAAGGCCTGGTCGCGCGGGCTACCGCATCTGTCGCGGCGCACGGGCGAGTTTGTTCGCACCAACTCCGAGAGCCTGATCGGCGTCGTTTCGCGGCGTCGCGACATCAACCTCTCCAAGGGCGTGGCGATCGGCTCGATCCTCCACACCGACGAGCACTCGCACATCGAGCCCGTGCGCTACGGCGAGGGCTCGAACTTCTTCCGCACGCTGACCGCGCCGCACGCGCCCGGCGAGACCTTCGCCAAGCGGATGCTCGGCGTCCTGGGGATGTTCGCCAAGCACCCCGTGCGGATCATGCAGGCGTTGAGCAACCCGCATCTGGCGAAGTTCTCCCAGATCCTGCTCTACATGCGCACGATGGAGGGCACCCTTCGCTTTTCCCTCGGCCGCGGTGCGCGCACGGGATTTCAGAGCGGGCTCGAGTCCGAGCTCTCTCAGGGCGAGCCGCCGAAGGCGTTCATTCCCGAGGCGACGGAGCTGGCGGAGCGCTTCGCCGAAAAGATCGACGGCACCCCGACGGGAATGATCACCGAGCTGCTCCAGGGCGTCCCCTCGACCGCCCACATCCTCGGCGGGGCCTGCATCGGAAGAAACCCCGACGAGGGGGTGATCGATGCCCAACACCAGGTCTACGGTTATCCCGGGCTCTACGTGATCGACGGTTCGGCGGTCTCTGCCAACCCGGGGGTCAACCCGAGTCTGACGATCACGGCGATGGCCGAGCGCGCGATGACGTTCATTCCGAAGAAGAACTGACAGCCGATGCTGCGACCGCTACGTCTGCAACCGGACAACTTCACACCCGCGACCCGCACCCCCTGGGGTGGACGCAAGATCGTCGGACGCTACAAGCGCGGTCTCGCAGCGAGCTGGGACACGAGCGCAACGCCGATCGTCGGCGAGTCCTGGGAGATCTCCGTCGAGCCATCGTTTCCGAGCCGCGTCATCGCGTCGGACGACCTCGTCGAAGGCGGCCGGTCCGCTGAGTCGCCGAGGGCGGCAGCGGATCGAGATCGGGCTGGAGCGACTCTCGCCGAGCGGATCGTCCTCGATCCCGTCGGTTGGCTCGGCCCGGATGTTGCCGCTGCCGCCGACGGTCAGCTCACGCTGCTGGTCAAGCTTCTCGACGCCGCGGATAACCTCAGCGTGCAGGTCCATCCCCGCGCTGGAGATCCGGCGTTGGCCTCGAACGAGAGCGGCAAACCCGAAGCCTGGGTGATCCTCGAGCGCGATGCTGGAGCGGGCCTCTATCTCGGTTTTCGTGACGGGGTCACGCGGGCGAGCGTCGAGGCCTGCCTCGCCTCGCACGGCGATCTCGCTCAGCTCTTGAACTTCGTGCCCGTCGAGCCCTGGGACGTCTTCTTGATCGAAGCGGGTACGCCCCACGCGATCGGCGCAGGCGTGACGCTCTTCGAGCCGCAGTTCATCACACCCGGCCGGGTCGGGGTGACCTATCGCTTCTGGGATTGGAACCGTCGATACGACGAGGCCGGGGGTCTCTCGGACGCCGGGCGACCGCGGGCGTTGCACATCGAAGAGTCGCTGCGGGTCACCGAGTGGGAGGCGCCGCGCGGCGCGGCCTTCGTCGAGAGCTGTCGCTCGCGCCCGGCCGAGGAGGTCGACGACCGCGGACCGACCCGCGCGACCCTCGTCGATTGGCGCTACTTCCGGGTCGATCGCCTCTCTGGAGTCGGGCGCTGGACGCTGCCCACGCCGACGCTGACCGGGTTGACCTGCATCGCTGGGAGCGTGAGCATCGAGACTCGGACGGGGGCGATCGAGCTCGGGCCCGGTCAGAGCGGGGTCGTACCCTTCGCCGCGGGCGCGATCGCCCTCACCTTGCGGGGTGAGGGGAGTCCGCGGGGGGCCCCGGGAGGCGCGATCGTCTTGGTCTCGTGGCCGGGGCTCG
>JAGQJP010000764.1 GCA_020430585.1 Myxococcales bacterium
CGTCGCTTCGCCGACTCGGACCAGTCCGGCAGCCAGCTCCAGTTGACGGGGAGCTTGTAGTTCGGCATGTGGTAGAAGAATATCGTCCGGCCCTTGGGAAACGCTGGCGCTTGAATCTCGAGCCAGGCGAAGATGCGGTCCTCTTCGCTCTTGTTCTTGGTCCGCTCGGTCAAGGCCGTCGTGTTCAAACCGACGAAGGTCCAACCCTTGTGGGTAAACGAGATCTCCGTCGGACCGAAGGTTTTGGACCAGATCTCGAGGAGGTGCCGATCGTCGGACCAGCCGACGTCGTGGTTACCCGGGATCACATAGAACGGCTTCGGCACGCGGCGCAGGGCGCGTTTGGCGGCGCGGAGCTCGCCCTTGTTGGAGACGTGATCGTTGACGACGTCGCCGGTGTGCAGGATGAAATCCGCCTTCTCGCGCTTGACGAACGGGAGCGCGCGATAGAATCGCTTGATATCTCCGGGATGGCCAAAGTGCGTGTCCGAAATGACGACGAACTTGAAATCGACTGGCGCCGGGTCCTTGGCGAAGGCATCGATCGCTGCGAGTCCAGTGAGAATGGAACCGCTACCCACAAGAGTGCTTTTGAGAAAACGGCGACGCGACGTGGAAATCTGTGGGGGCTTCTCGCTCATGTGCTCCTTTCCCGACTCGTTCGGTCGAGCGGTTGTTCAAGGATAGCAGCGCTGGATGTCTCTGCCAACCGATATCCCCGGCTTCGGTAGCCGAAGCGCGCCGCTGTCTGCCTTTGCGTCCCGCTCGCGCCGAGGTCGGCGCCGATCACCCCAACAGAGCAATAGACGATCGCCGGCGCTCAATATTCAACGCTCGTATCAGAATCGAGAATTCTCAAGGCAGGACGGTAAAATTGAGCCCCGCGTTGTAGGCGTAGCTGATGTTGTGGTCGAAGCCGTAGACGATCACCGAGATCGGCGCGCTGGCGACGATCTTCTGGACGCCGCTCTCCATCACGAGCGTGAGCTGCAGAAAATCACCGGCCCCCACGCTTTCGGCCTTCGAGAGGTCGAGGGTCGTGCCGTTGAGCTCGATCGTCGTACCGGGGGCAAAGCCGATGTTGACGAAGTCGTAGCGGTAGGTGTCCGGCACGAGGAAGAGATACTGCGAGCGGAGCTGCTCTTTGGCCGGCACCAGAACCAGAGCGGGATCGCCCCAACAGGTGCCGCCACCGACGTCTTCGTCCGGGCAGTAATTGTCGGTGTAGGGTGGCTCGTCCTTGCCGAACGGGCCGGTTGGCGATGTAACGCTCATCGAGGCCATGAATTGAGCCACCATGATCGGCTTCGACGAGGTGAGCTTGAAGCTCGAGGTGCTCGCGATCTCGAAATAGGCTCCTTTGGCGAGGGTCGGCACGTTCTCCCGCGGGGGATCGAAGGTCAATACGGTGTTGTCGTCTCTGGCGACGATGCGGAAGTAGTCGTTGTCCCCGCCGCGGTCGGTGAACTTGGTGACCCAATACTCTTTGCCCCAGGTTTCGATCGACGGCAGCTGCGCCTCGACGTGATCGCAGAATCGCCCAGAGTTCGGCACGCGCGCGCACGCGTTGCCCGAGAAGACGGCGACGGGTCGATTCGAGGCGATTCGCGTCCCCGTCAGGTCGAGCCCCTTCGCTTCGAGGTTCAACACGTCCTGGGCGCTCAACTTGAAGGTGTAGGTCTTCTTCGCCGCCAAGAGGTAGGGCTCCATCGGCACCAGAATGGTCTGAGACGGAGTGACCTCTACCTCCGTTTCGTCCTCGACGGCGACGACCGTGACGTAGGGCGGTTGGCTGTATTGCCCGGGGTCGCTCCAGGTGACGGCGATGTATTCGGTCCCGAGGACGGCGCTGGGCAGCAAGAGCGACCCGTCGTTGGTCGCCACGGTGTTCATCGAGTCCTTGTCGTACTTCTCCAGCGGGTTGAACATGAACGCCACGATCGGGTGCGACGAGGTGATCAGGAAGCCGCTGTGCGAGATTCCCGAGCCGCGGACGATGAAGCTGCGCGGCGGGACGAGCTCGTGCTTGGCGAGGCTCTCTGGTCCGATGCTGATCACGCTCGTCTTGCCCGTCGGATCGTTGACGGTGACCTTGACGGTGCGCGTCGGGTCGGGATTGGAGAAGACGAAGGCGAAAATGTTGTCGTCGGCGGTCTCGTCGTTCGGCAGCTGGGCGGCGATGAAGCGGCAGCCGTAGTTGCCGCGCTTCGAGTCCTGCCACTCACAGGCGGTATAGCAGGTGCCGGCGGCGCAGACCTCGCCGTCGGCGGTGTTGCATTCGCGCTCTTTCTCTTCTTTTCCCGAAGCGTTACAGCGGTAGACCACGTTGTCCTCGCAGCGCGTCGTCTCGGGCACGCAGCCCGGGACGCAATGGTCGACGAGGCAGGCGCTGTCCGCGGGGCAGGTTTGCTTCTGATACGTCGTGCCGTCGTTGCTACAGACCTCTTCTTCGAGGAAGTTCGCGCAGCGCATGGTTCCGGCGGTGCAGAGCGGCATCTTGCACTCGCCGACGAGGCAGGTTGTGCCGTTCGGACACTTGCTCAATACGAAGCTACCCTGGACGCAAACTTCGAGCTCACCGCTCGGTGAGCAGCGAGATTGGTCAGGCTGACATTCGAAGCCATCGACGATCGGCAAGCAGCTGTCGTCGGCGCAGCTGTCGCTCGGTATGAAATCGTCGCTGGTCGCGTTGTCGCTGAGCGCCGTATCGTCGATGCGGCTAACGTCGCTCGACGTGTCGCCCCCGCCCGTCGTCGTGCCGTCACCGTTCGAGCCGCAGCCGGGCCCCATCGTGCCGATCCAGCACGAGATCGCCACGGTCAGTAGTATTCGAGCGCATTTCATCGCGTCTCTCCCCCCTGCCACGCGACTCGAGGTCTCAATCATCGTGGACTTACGCTCTCTACCGCGAAACGGGCCGTCGAGTCAATGCTGTTGCGGCGAGGGCGAAAATACACTACACTGCGGCAGATCGATCGCCAACGTCTCGAAACACAGGGGCCCTCGATGTCACAAGTCGATACCTTCGTACTGGCGAGCCAGTTCTCCGAAGTCGGGATCTATTTCCACTTCGCCGATCTGCTGCTGAATCTGATCGATCTCAGCGACGGTCCGTTCAAGGAAGAGGTGCAGCAGCAAGTCGATCGTCTCTCCCATCGCCGGCCGGCGGTGAAGATCCAGCTCGAGGAGCTCTGCACCGCGCTGGCCGAGGTTGGGCTCGGAGCGCCAGAAGCTCCACGCACCCCGGCGCAGTACTACGAGTTCTCCCAGGCCTTCATTCCGGCGCTGCTCGAAGGGCTTCCCGAAGGCGGACGCGAGTGGATCGGCGCGCTCTGCGGTGTGCGCTACGGGCAGCTGATGCTGCAACTGCAGATCATGACGCTGATCTACCGCCTGCTGATGATCGAGCCGAATCATGGGCTGCTGCGCAAGCAGCTGCAACAGATCCTCGGACAGATGCCGGTATTGCGAGAAGGGCTGCTCGAAGTGCTGCGCCATCCCGAGCTGCACCCCGAGCTGACGAGCAATCTCTCCGATGGAATCAGCGCGATCGACCAGCTGGCGGTCGATCTGGTGCTCCCCAGCGACACGGCGCAGGCGAAACAGATCGGGATTCACATCCAGACGCAGCTCAACGAGCTGGTCGCCGCGAAGACGGCGGGGTTGATGTTGTTGCAGCGCGACGAGTCTCGTCAATCAGGGGAATAGATGCTCGTCGAGCGCTGATGCGAGGCAGCGCCAGATGGGCCCGAGCGAAGCAGGGCAGGATGCCCGGCGGATACCGGCGTGGAACCGTTAGAAATCGAACTTTCGGGCCGCTCGTTGCGGCTTTGGGCAAAACCTGACTTAGAGACAGGAGATCTCTACTGGAACCTCTTGTGGCCGGGGGCCGTCGGGCTCTCGGACTATCTCTGCGACGTTTGGGGAGAGACGCGCTTGGCGGGGATGCCGATTCTCGAGCTCGGCTGCGGGACCGGGCTCGTGTCGCTGATCGCCGCGAACCTCGGCGGTGACGTCACCGCGTCGGATATCGCGGTCGAGGCGTTGCGGCTGGTCGAGCGCGCCGCCGAGGACAATCGGGTCACGTTGCAGACCGCGATCTTGGACTGGGAAAACCCCAAGCTCTCGCGGCGCTATCCGATGGTCCTCGGCGCGGACGTGATGTACTACGAGCCGCTGTTCGACGGGTTGCTCGACTGCCTCGACCGCTCTCTGGCCCCCGGCGGCCTCGCGCTCTTCTCCGACCCGATCCGCTCCCCCGGTACGTTGTTTCTGCAGATGTTGCGCGAGCGGGGCTTCGTCTTCGAGCAATCGCTGCGCACCGTCGACGTCAGGGGGCGAGAGTCGATCGTCGGGATCTATCGCATCTGGCGTCGAGGTGAAGAGCCCATCGGTTGAGGCGATTCCGTTGTCGTCGTTCAGCCGCCGACCTTCCGCTATACGGCGCACAAAAGGGCCGCTATACTGATACCCACGGACCGCGATCGGCGGTCGCGCCCGAGCCCCCGTCGGCGGTGGTGCCGAGCCGCTCGCTCGTGGGCAGACAGACTGGAGGTCAACGGTGACTCGACTTCTGCGCCTCTCGCTCATCGCTCTGTGCCTCTTCGCCGTCGCCTGCGCGACGGGGGGCGCGCCCAAGAGCGTCGATACGCAGACACCCGTCGACACCACGGGCGTCGTGGACACGCAGGTCAGCATCGACACGAGCCCGTCGCTGGACAGCGATCCCTCGGTCGATCTCGAGCCACCGAACGACGAGATCTCTCCTCCCGATGTTGCGCCCGATGGCTCCGTGCCGCTGACGACATCGGTTGCCACCGTACAGAACACGCAGGCCTCGACGGTCTGCCCCCCCGTCGGGACGTCGACGGACCCGCAGTTCCAGACCTTCGGCAACGTCACGCTCGTGAACGTCGTCGTGATCGGACTCCCGCACTACGCCGGTACGGGATACGAGCGCATCTACGTCGCCGATCCCGGAGGCGGTCCCTACTCGGGGATCGCCGTCGACTTCGCCGAGGGTACCTTGAGCGTCGTCGAGGGTGAGATTCTCGACATCAAGGGCACCCTCGAAGAGTACTACTGCCTGACGCGAATCAAGCTCAAGGACCCTTCGACGGACGTGACCCACCACGACAAGACCTCGCCCCCGGCGCCGGTCAGCGTGACCTGCAGCGACCTCGCCCAGCGCGACACGGCGGAACCCTACGAGGGCGTGCTC
>JAGQJP010000765.1 GCA_020430585.1 Myxococcales bacterium
CCACCTCGACTCGCAGCCCCTCGACAGCGTCGCGAGTTACGTCGACCGAGCCCGCTCGCGCTCGGACGAGGGCTTCATGGACGAGGCCCAGGCTGACCTCGAGGCGGCGATTGCGCTCGACGATACGCGGCTCGAAGCCCACGTGCTCCTCGCCTCGATCGCCAGCGCCGAAGCGCGCTACGACGACGCAGAGGCGGCGGCGACTCGTGGATTGGCCGCCGCTGGCGACCACGCCGCGCTCTATTTCGAGCGAGGACGGGCGCGGCTCGAGCTCGACGACTACGATGGTGCGCTCTCCGATTTCGCACGAGCGCTCGAGTTGGGTCTCGAGCCCCGCCAGATCGCCCACTTCAACATCGGCCTCGTCTTCGAGCGCGCTGGGAATATGGACGACGCGCGTCGCGAATACACCCTCGCCTGCGATGGTGAACCCACGTGGCTTCACGCCTGGCTGAAGCGGGCGATGATCGAGGCGCAGAGCGAGGACTTCGCGGCGGCCCGCGACTCCTTCGGCGTGGCGATCGAGCTCGATCCCGAGGACGCCGAGCTCTATTACAACCGCGCCTACTGCTCGAGCCAACTCAATGAGTATGCACGATCGATCGCCGACCTCGATCAGGCGATCGCGCTCGACCAGAGCTATGCCCACGCCTATGGCAACCGTGGCTACGCCAAAGAGCACGGCGGCGACCTCGATGGCGCCCTTGCGGACTACGACACCGCGATCGATCTCGATCCCGAGAACCTCAACAATCGGGCGAACCGCGCCCGTGCTCGGGCGGCAGCCGCCGACTACGCTGGAGCGATCACCGATCTGCGGGCGCTGCTCGCCGAGCAGCCCGATAGCCTGCCGTTTCTTTGCCAGCGCGGTGCCGCCCACGAGAAGGCGGGCCATCGATGGCTAGCGACGGCCGATTTCGCCCGAGCGCTGCGAATCTGCGATGACGCCACCGACCGCGAGACGATCGAGCGGATCGAAGCAGCCCTCGAGCGCCTCGACTACGCCGGTCCGCGCCGTTACCCCTGGCCCCGCTCGCCCTATCGCGAGGCGGTCGTCGCCTGGACCACCACCAGCGACGCCGCCACCGCCGAGGCATTCACGGCGCCGTTTCTCGCCGCGATCCAGCACCGGGAGGCCGGGGAGATCGACGAGGCGCTCGAGCAACTGGAGAAGGCCCTCGGCATCGACGACACGATGATCGACGCCCACAGCTTGCAAGCGCGGTTGCACGCCGACAACGGCGACCTCGACGAGGCCCTCGACGCGATGAAGCGCGCGTTGGCAATCTGCCCCGACGCCGACGAGCTCTACTTGGTTCGCGCCGAGCTGCACGCGGGGCGCGGCGACTTCGCGGCGGCGCTGGAGGACGTTGAAACCGCGCTCGGCCACTACCCGTACAACCCCGACACCCACGACATCCGCGGTCGTTACGCCTTTCAAGCGGAGCAGCTCGAGCGCGCCGAGGCCAGCTTCCTCGCCGCCCTCGACCTCGATCCAGCGCACGCATCGAGCCTCGAAGGGCTGAGCCAGCTGCACGTCCACGCTGGCGAGGTAGAAGCGGCGCTGCGCTTCCTCGATCGCCTCCATGAGAGCCGACCCGAAGACCCCGGGACGCTGGTCGACCGCGGACTGGCCAAAGCGACCCTCGGCCTCGAAGAGGAGGCGTTGGCGGACTGGGAGCTGGCGACACAGGTGGCGCCCTGGTTCGCTCCGCCGTACCTCAATCGGATGATCTATTACGAGCGCCGAGACCAGCCCGAGCGGGCGGTGATCGAGATGGTCCTCGCCTACGCCCTTTCGGTGAACGACGACGCCACGCTGGCGCTCATCCGCGAGCATTGCGCCGAGCTCGATGCCGTGCTGCTCGACGGCCGCGCGATCGCCTGGCCGACCGAGCTCCTTCGCAAACGGCTCGAAGGCGTGCTGAAGGACGACGAGCTGTTCGACGAGGCCCGACTCGTGCTGGTCAACAACGTCTTCGACTCGTTGAGCCAACGAGACGACTGCGCCGCGCTACGCCGAACCCGCGCAGATGTGCTGGCGGAGATCCTCTTCGCCGATGACGAAGCGATCGCCGCCTATCAGAGCGCCCTCGAGCTCGCTCCTGACGACACGCGGATCCATTTCGCTCTGGGTGCGCTCCACGCCGACGAAGGCGACTCGGAAGCGGCCGTGCGCCACCTCGAGCGGGCAATCGCCGACCGCGACGACGACTCATGGCCGCTGCGACGGGCATGGAATCTCCTCGCCCGCAGCTACGACCGCTTGCAGGACAGCGCCGCGGCGCTGCGTGCCTTCGAGATGTGCGTCGAGCTGGACCGAAACGATGCCGAAGCGTGGTTCTTCCTCGGTCTGCACCTCGACCGGCAGGGGCAGCGACAGCGCTCGATCAACGCCTACTCGCGCTCTCTCGAGCTCGACGAGAGTCAGGCCGCGGCGTGGTTCAACCGCGCGTGCGAGCACGCCCTCGTCGGCAACCGGGAAGCCGCTCTGGCCGACCTTCGCGAATCGGTTCGGCGCCACGACGACTTTCGCCGCCAGGCTCGAGACGACGACTACTTCGCCTCGCTCTGGCCCGACCCGGAGTTTCTCGCGATCGTCTCGCCTCCCCCCGCATGACCCGCCGCCGAAGCCTTCGGGCGCGGCGTCGAGATCGAGAACGACCGACGGGCGGCCAGACGGCGGAACGTCAGACCCAACGCCGCGTGCCGGCGAGGTACTGTCGGTAGCGCTCGCCGTGCTGTCCGAGCAGGTGCTCCTCTTCGAGGCGGACCTGAATCTGCAAGAGCACGAAACCGAAGACGAGGAGCGCCAGGCTGGCGACCGAGGCCAGCGCGACCGTCAGACCGTGCAGCGCGACGAGCATTCCGAGAAAGATCGGATTGCGAAACCGACGAAACAGACCGTGGGTCACCAGCGGCGTCGGGTGATCCCGGTCGATTCCGATTCTCCACGACGCTCCCATCTGCGACTGAGCGACCAAGGTCCAGACGAGCGCAACGCCGATCGCCACGAGGCCGGCGAGCTTGACGCCGAAGCGATCGAGAGCCGGGAGCGGACCGAGGAGGCCGATCGGCGCGGACGTCGCCACCGACGCGACCAACAATCCGAAAAGCAAAAGGATCACACGCAAGAACCAGCGACCGATGTAGTCGTGGGGGCTCTGGCTCGAGCCCAGTCGCAGCGGATTGACACCCGTCAGGCGCCAGACCCTCCACGAGCGAAGCAAACCCGCAGTGAAGACAAACAGAAGAAAGCCGCCGAGCAGCGCGAGATGGATCCATTTCATCGTGCTCACCTCATTTATATGCTCATATGCTCATATATTCAAAATTTGTCGCGCTTGTCTAGCGCTTCGTGTATCATCACTGAATGTCCAACGAGAAATACCTCGACCCCGATCGCGTCGCCCGCGTCACGGCACGCGCCCCGTCGAACGACACGCTACGCTGGGTCGCCGACTGGTTCGGCACGCTCGGCGACCCGACGAGGGCCCCCCTTCTACACGCACTCTCGGTCGACGAGCTCTGCGTGGGTGACCTGGCGCTGCTGCTCGCGTTGTCGCAGTCGGCGGTCTCACACCAGCTTCGGCTTCTGCGCCATCGACGAATCGTAGCGACGCGACGGGTCGGCAAGCACGTCTATTATCGATTGCACGACGAGCACGTCGCGTCGATCCTCCAACTCGCGATCGCGCACGCCGACGAGACGCCGGGGCACGGTGCCGCCGCGTCACAGACAACCCGCCAGAGGAGGCGGTCATGACGCAACTCCAGCTATTCTTCGGGGTCGCCACGCCGATCGCGCTGTTCTTCGGCATCTCGATCACCTTCGCGCCGGTCCGCTGGGCCCGTCTTTTCGGCTGGCCGCTGCCGCCCGCGGGCCAGGAGCGACGCGACGAGCGAAACCTGACGCTCTACTTCGCTCGCTGTCTTGGCGTGACCGTCTTGGCCTTCGCGCTCATCGCGCTTCGTGCCGCGTTCGATCCTCGCGGGAGCCGCCTGTTTCTCTGGTTCGGCGTGCTGATGGGGACGGGTCTGACTCTCGTTCACATCTTCGGCGCGCTACGGCGGGCCCAGCCAGCCTCGGAGACCTGGGAGATTCTGATGTATGGCGGAATGACGATCTGGGGGGCCTTCCTTTTGGCCTATCCGAGCTGACGGGCGCCGGAGGAATCGTTTGACCTGCGCCCAGGCCCGAGCTAGCATCACAGCATGCTCGGTCGAATTGCCAGATGCCCACGAAGCCGCGGCGGAATCACTCGACCTCGCGTGATCTCGCCTTTGCGTCGTCGCGCTCCCCGTCACGCCCTCGCGCTGGCGCTGCTGCTCTGTGTCGTGACACCGTTCGCGGCGAACGCCGAGCGCACGTCACCCGCGACGACGACTCGCACCAAGCATTTTCCCGCGGTACAACCGAGAAGCGATGCCGAGCGACACTGCAAGGCCGATGCGGAGTGCGTCGTGAGCTGCCGTGTCCCGGGGAGGTGCTGCGACATGTCGTGCCTCTGCGACAAGGCCTACACGCGGCGGTTTCTCGAGCGGATCGACCGGGCACACCGCCTGCATTGCCGCCCGGGAACCTTCCGCTGCCCAGACGTCAAATGTCCGCGCCACCGCTGGATGGTCGTCGCCCGCTGCGTGAAGCGCCGCTGCGTCGTGGCGCCAATGAAGCCAGCGCCACCGCTCCACGTCAACCAGCTCTTCGCTCCGACCCTCGTGCTACGCGCCCGGGTCGTCGCCATCGTGATACGCCCTCATCCGCGCTTTCGCTTCCGCATCGTCGCCCAGGTCCTGCGCGTGCTCAAGGGGCGCTACCCGAAGAAGCGATTCGCCTTCGACGTGCACAGTCCGAGCCGCTCCAACCTCGCGGTCGACAAGGTGATCACGATCGAAGCCTGGCGCGAGGGGAACGGCTATATCGTCGATCGAAACAAGCGCTACTGACGTCGGTCGTTCGGCCACGCGACGGATCACTGGCAGCTGTGGGCAGCGCAGGCGAAGAACTGACAGGTCGACGAGCTGCAGAACTGCCACCCGCTCCCGCCGCCAGGTGGTGTGCAACATTGAAAGCTGCTCCCCATCCCGGACAGACAGGCCGCACCTGGCGCGAGCTCACAACCGCCCCACTGACACTGGTCGTTGCAAACCTGCACTCCGCAGGCGGTCGCGTTGCCGTTGATGTCGTGATCGCACCCGGGCTTTGTCTCGCCGGGCCCGCAGACCCCCTCCCCGTCGCAACTTCCGCCGATCCACTCGGTCCACGTGCAAGTCGTCGGGTCGCAGGAACGGCTCTGGGTTTCGACCCCGCAATTGCCGCAGTCCACCAAACGGCTTCCCGACTCGCCAGGATCGCACTCGGCGGAATCCGTGCCGCAACCCGAAGCGCCATCCGAGAGATCGGGGCTGCCGCCGTCGGCGATCGCGTCGATCGAGTCGGTGTCGTCCAAGGGACCGCCCGGGTCGAGATCGTCGAATGCATCGCCCGGGTCGAGATCGTCGAATGCATCGCCCGGGTCGAGATCGTCGAACGCATCACCCGGGTCGAGATCGTCGAACGCATCACCCGGGTCGAGGCCGTCGAACGCATCGCTCGGCGCCTCGGTGTCGATCGCGGTCGTGTCGACATTGGGCTCGGAATCCGAGAGTGTGTCGGCCGATACGAAGTCGAAATGGAGATCGAAGGTGAGCGTCGAATCGGAGGTGCCGTCGCCAACCACGCCGACCCCGTCGCCGTCGTTCGCGGCATCCGCCGGGGCCCGCCCGCTCGCACAGGCGCTGCACGCGCTCAACACGAGCACGATCAGTCCGCGCGAAACGACGCTCATCGTGGGTTTTCGGGACACCCTCGAGTATAGCCGCTCTGCGCTGGGCCGGTCAATCTTTGGACCGTCGTTCCCGTCAACGATCAGCTCCCGGACGCGAGCGCAGCCGCGACGAGGCGCGGCACGTCGGTCATGATCCCGTCGACCCCCTGTTCGGCGAACATCCGCGCGCGCTGTGGGTCGTTGACGGTGAAGACGTCGATGGGGATCCGCGCCTGTTTCGCGTGTCGGAAAAGGCGGGGCGAGGCGAGTAGCGTCGGGCCCACCATTTGCGGCACCTGCGCCCGCGCCGGGGCGCCGGCGAGCGCGGTCTGCAAGACCCGCGGCGCACCGAGCAACAAGAGTACTTCGAGGGCGGTCAGCGCGGTCACGCCTGGGTACCCGCGGCGGCGGAGACGCCAGATCAAGCGATGGTGAAAGCTGCCGA
>JAGQJP010000766.1 GCA_020430585.1 Myxococcales bacterium
CAGCGAGCAGCTCCCGCCGCTGACGCGCTATCTGGCCGATGTCCTCGACCAGTCCTGCGCGTCGGGCGAAGGGAGTTGGGGCATGGGCTTCTATCAGAACGGCGACGTGCTGCTCAAGAAACAGCCTCTGCTGCGTCCCCAGTCGTTTCAGGCGCTGATTCGGACCGATCGGATCCACTCGAGCGTGCTGGTGGTGCACCACAAAACCCTCGCCGGGGAGCCCTACAAGTACGAACAGAGCCACCCCTTCCGCTATCGGGGCTACGTCTTCGCCCACGAGGGGGTGATCCCGGGGTTTACGGCGATTCAGCCCGAGATTCTGGACTACATTCCCGGTTTCATCCGCAGCAACATCCGCGGCCGGACGGACTCGGAGCATCTATTCCACCTGCTGCTCGCGTTTTTGCGGGACGCGGGACAGCTCGAGAACCGTCTGGTGCCCCAAGAGGCCGTCATCGACGCCCTGCGCTCGACCTTCGCCCTGGTGCGCTCTCTGTGCACCCAGCATGGCGCGACGGACGACCCGACGACGAATCTCGTGTTGACCAATGGCGAGTTTCTCGTCGCGGTGCGCCGCGGATTCGTGATGCACTACCGACGCGTCGACTCGTTCCGACTGCCGAAGGATGGGCGTGACGAGTCCCGGGAGCTCCCCTTCATCGAGTACCGAAACAGCCACGCGGTCGTGATCGGCTCGCGTCTGCAGGGACTCGACGATAGCTGGACCGAGCTCGAGGACGGCGGGATCCTCTTCGTCGACGGCCAGGGTGAATGCTCCGTCGGCCGCCTCTGAGCCTCTCGATCTCGCTCAGCTCTTCCCGTCAGGACTCATGAAGGACTCGACCCGGCGTCGCTCGCTGCGCCGCCGATGCAGGTAGCCGAGGACCAAGGTCGTCAAGAGCAGCGCCAAAACCGCCGCCAACACCGCGGTGCGTCCCCAGACCCGGCGCCGCACCTGGGAGCGGAGCTCGCGTACCAGCGGATCGTCCGCCGATAGCGTGCGTGCCTGGGTGATCGCCTTCTTCGCACGGTCGAGGCGGTCGCGCCGATTCTCTCCGCGATAGTTCGCGAGGTGTGTTTGGGCCAAGGCGTTGAGCGCGAGCGCCCGGGCATACAGGCGCCGACTCTGCGTGGCGCGCAGCTGCGGGTCGAGGGCGTCGATCGCCTTGCGCGTATCGTCGGTGAGCTTCTCGATCCGTTTCCAGAGGGAGAACTGATACTCGGGGCGACGTTTTCCCGCGTCGTCGCGAACGTGGAGCGCGTCGTCGATGCGCCATCGCGTCTGGGCCAGCCCGCATTTCAGCTTCAGCTCGTCGATCGTGGTCGCGTTGGCGCCGAACTCCGCCGCTTTTTTCAAGTAGTCGGAGCAGCGCGGCGGAAAGCCTCGTTTGGGGCCGATGCTCATCGACTGCGCCGTCGTCGCTTCGATACAGGCGCGCATCGCGTCTGACCGATAGTCATGCCGCTTCGGCGCGCGTCGTTTGATGTCGACATAGACCTCGCAGGCTTCCGACCAGTGTTGCTGCGTCGCCAGCGTGCGAGCGTCGCGAAGCTGGCGCGCGATCCAGTGGCCGAGGGGTTCGACCTCCGTTGGATGCGTGGTCGGTCGGCTCCTCGGCGCCGGCTCGAGGCTCGGGACGACAGGCCCGGGCGGTGTTATCGTCGTCGCGGCGATCAGCGCCCGCGCAGACGTCGCCGCGGAGAGCGACGCCAGCTGCGCCAGGATGAACGCGGCGAGTAAGGGTAAGAATTTGGATTGATAGCGTTTTTTCATCTGGAGCGGCGGGTTCTTCCAACGTTCGTCAGGCGGCTCCATCATACCCCAGATGTACCCTAGAAAATCAAGAGAATCTGCCGAGTTTCTCGCTCTTCGGCGGGCGCGTTCGGCGATTGACAAAGCCCTTGGCAATGCATATGCTTATGACCTGTGCGGCTCGCCCCCCTGTAAGGTGCTTGAACGCCGCGTAAATTCTGGGTTTCCCCGCTGCGAGGCGAAAAAGACCGAGAATCGGAACCGCGAATCGAGGAAAATGCATGGAAACGCAATCCAATCAGCCGACGATTAGCATCGAAGAGGAGATGCGGCGCTCCTACGTTGACTACGCGATGAGCGTGATCATCGGGCGCGCCCTTCCCGACGTGCGCGACGGCTTGAAACCGGTGCATCGTCGCGTGCTCTTTGCGATGCACGAGCTACGCAACGTCTGGAATTCAGCCTACAAGAAGTCCGCGCGTATCGTCGGCGACGTGATCGGCAAGTATCACCCCCACGGCGATCAGGCGGTCTACGACACGATCGTGCGGATGGCCCAGGATTTTTCGATGCGCTACCTGCTCGTCGACGGACAGGGCAACTTCGGCTCGGTGGATGGCGATCCGCCCGCGGCGATGCGCTACACCGAGATTCGGATGGCCCGCCTCGCGGGCGAGCTGCTGGCCGATCTCGAGAAGGAGACGGTCAACTTCGGACCGAACTACGACGGCTCGGAATCCGAGCCGCTGGTGCTGCCGTCGAAGTTCCCGAACTTGTTGGTGAATGGTTCCGCTGGTATCGCGGTCGGGATGGCGACGAACATTCCGCCGCACAACCTGCGCGAGACGATCGACGCCTCGATCGCTCTGCTCGGCGACGGCGATCTCGAGATCGCCGATCTGATGCAGTACATCACAGGGCCCGATTTTCCGACGGGCGCTTTCATCTACGGGACCGAGGGGATCCGCGAGGCGTATCACACGGGCCGCGGAATCATCAAGATTCGTGCCCGCGCCGACATCGAGGAAGACGAGGACGGCAACGCCCAGGCGATCGTCATCCACGAAATCCCATACCAGCTGAACAAGGCCAAGCTCCTCGAGCGGATCGCCGAGTTGGTGCGCGAGAAGCGCCTCGAGGGCATTCGCAACCTGCGCGACGAATCGGATCGCGACGGGATGCGTGTGGTGATCGAGCTCAAGCGTGATGCGATGGCGCAGGTCGTGCTGAACCATCTCTACCAGATGACGCCATTGCAATCTTCCTTCGGGATCAACATGTTGGCGATCGTCCAGGGGCAGCCGCAGGTGCTGAACCTGAAGGAGATGCTGCAGTACTTTCTCGCCCACCGCCGCGACGTGGTGACGCGTCGCTGCCTCTACGAGCTGCGCAAGGCGGAAGAGCGGGCCCACATTCTCGAGGGCTATCGTATCGCCCTCGACAACCTCGACGACGTGATCGCGCTGATCCGCGCCTCAGCTGGACCGCAGGAGGCGCGCGACGGGCTCGTCGAACGCTTCGGCCTGACGTTGATCCAGGCGCAGGCGATCCTCGAGCTGCGCTTGCACCGCCTGACGGGGATGGAGCGCGACAAGATCATGCAGGAGTACAACGAGGTGCTGCAAGAGATCGAGCGCCTCAAGGCGATTCTCGCGTCCGACGAATTGCTGCGCCAGGTGATCGTCGACGAGCTCGTCGCCGTCCGCGAGCAATACGGTGACGAGCGACGTACCGAGATCGTCGCCGCCTCGGGGGATCTCTCCCTCGAGGATCTGATCGCCGAAGAGCCCGTCGTCGTGACGATCTCGCACACCGGCTATATCAAGCGCACCTCACTCGAGGAGTACCAGGCGCAGCATCGCGGCGGCAAGGGCAAGACGGGAATGCAGACGCGCGAGGAGGACTTCGTTACCGATCTCTTCGTCGCGTCGACGCACAGCAACATCCTCGTCTTCACCGATGTCGGAAAGGCCTATGTTCTCAAGGTCTACGAACTGCCGCACGCCGGGCGGACCGCCCGCGGAACGCCGATCGTCAATCTGATCCAAGCCGAGCCCGCGGAAAAGGTGCGGACGGTGCTGCCGATCGCCGAGTTCGAAGAAGGGGCGAGCCTGCTCTTCGCGACGCGCCGCGGCACGGTGAAGAAGACCGATCTGATGAGCTATTCGCGGATTCGCTCGACGGGGATCATCGCGCTCGTGATCGACGAGGGCGACGACCTGATCGCCGTGCGCAACGTCAACAGCGAAGAGCACGTCGTTCTGGCGACGAAGTTCGGCCAGACGATTCGGTTCAAAGAGGACGATCTGCGGCAGCTGGGGCGCGTCGCCCGCGGTGTTCGCGGTGTCCGTCTGCAAGAGGGCGACGAGGTCGTCGGGCTCGCTGTGTTGCCGAGCGATTGCGACGAGGACGGCATGCGCTCGCTCCTCAGCGTGACGGAGAATGGGTACGGCAAGCGCACGTTGACGAGCGAGTACCCGGTCCAGAACCGAGGCGGGCTTGGCGTGATCACGATCAAGACGAGCAAGCGAAACGGATTTGTCGTGGGGATTCGCGAGGTCCGCGATCAGGATCAATTCATGCTGATCACCGACGGCGGGAAGATCCTGCGCCTGCGTGTCGGCGATATCCAGACCTATAGCCGGAATACGCAGGGCGTGCGCCTGATCAGCGTCGAGGAGGGCGAGCGGGTGATCGGGATCGAGAAGCTCTTCGCCGAGGACCTCGAAGACGAGAATGGTGGCGATGGAGTGCTCGACGCGGGCGATGGCTCGTTCGCGGCGATCGGCGCGGCGGGCGAAGGGGATGGTGCCCCGGCGGGCGATGGGGAATCGCCATCGGACGCTGACGAACGGGGCGGCTCGGTGGCCACCGACGCGGATGACGAGAAACTCGACTAGCGTCTCTGGCTGCCGTTTTGTGCTTGAGAAATGGGGTTTGCGGTGCGACTATTAGCTGTGGACGTGCTGTAAGGGGCTACTGGCAAGGCGATGGCGATTCTGGAGTTCCAGGACAAGACGCGACGGGCGTGCGTGGTCGAGGTCGGCGACGACGCGATCAGTCTCGGTCGCTCGCCCGACAACGACCTCGTCATCGATTCGGGCTTTGTCTCGGCGCATCACGCCAGGGTCCGTCGCCACTCGGGCAAGACCTTCATCCAAGACCTCGGAAGCCACAACGGCACCTTCATCAACGGGCTGCGGATCAAAGAGGCGCCGCTGATCGACGGGGACGAGGTCTCGCTCGCCGACTTCTCGCTGAAGTTCTACGAGCGCTCGCCACAGCGGGTCACGTTTCTCGAAGACGCGTCCGACATTCGCGAGGAGCGGCTGCTCAAGTCCCACGTCGATTCGAGCCCGCTGGTCCAGACGATCCTCGGACAGGCCGACGCCGAGAGCCAGACCCAGGTCCAGCCGCTCGCCAGCGAGCTTTTGCTGTTCTATCGGATCATCGAAATCGTCAACACCGCGATCGAGCTCCAACAGATGCTCCAACAGATCATGGAGCGGGTGATGGAAGTGATTCCGGCCAATCGCGGCTATCTCCTGCTCAAGGACGAGAAGAGCGGCGAGATGGTGCCGATGGCGATCGTCGATTCGGAGGAGGGTAGTGCCCCCGAGACGACGATCAGCCTCAGCCGCACCGTCTGCACCAAGGCGATGGAAGAGAAGTCGGCGGTGCTGATCGAGGACGCCCTTTCGATGGGCGATTTCAACCCCTCCAAGAGCATCGTCGCCCTCAACATTCGTTCGGCGATCTGCTCTCCACTCTGGCACGGCGAGGAGATCACGGGTCTGATCTACTTCGACAATCGCAGCTTCATGCTGACGGGTGGCTTCAAGCGCTCGCAGCTCGACCTGCTCTCGGCGATCGGCTATCAAGTCGCCCTCGGCATCGAGAAGTTCAAGCTCGTCGAGAAGGTTCGTCGCGAAGAGATGCTCCGCGCCAACCTGCAACGCTACCACTCCCCCGACGTGATCGACACGATCATCAGCCACCTCGAGCGCAACGAAGAGCTCCTCGTTCAAGAGACCGAGGTGACGATCGTCTTCTGCGACATCGTCGGCTTCACAAAGCTCGCCGAGAAGAAGGAGCCGATCGAGGTCGCCAAGTTCTTGAACGAGTATCTCTCGATCATGACGGAGATCGTCTTCGAGCACGGCGGGACCCTCGACAAGTACATCGGCGACGCGATCATGGCGGTGTTCGGCGCGCCCGTCTCGAAGGGTGAAGACGCGCGACAGGCGGTGCTCGCATCGCTGAAGATGCGCGACTCGATCCAGCGCCGAATGAGCTTTCGTCACCCCGTTCCCTTCGAGGTGCGCGTGGGGATCAACACGGGACGCGTCGTCGCGGGGAACTTCGGTTCGCTGCAACGGATGGAATATACCGTGATCGGTGATCCCGTGAACGTCGCAGCCCGCCTGGAGTCATACTCCGAGCCATCGCGGATTCTGATCGGCGAGGCGACTCACCGTCAGGTCGCCGAGTATTTCAACTGCGATTTTGCTGGGGAATACAAGGTCCGCGGGCGTCAGGAGCCCGTCAAATGCTGGTGGGTCAACGGTGTTGGTGCTACGGAGACGATGCCGCTCGATTCGGGCATGCGCGAAGCGCCGAGCAAGGGTTGAATCGCCTGTAACCGTCGCGCTCCAAAGCAGCGGTCACGGTCTGCGCCGCCGCGACGGCCGTGACACCGTGACCCGGACCGCCCCCGCCTCCAGCCTCGTCAGAGAACGGGCGTCGCGACACCCAATTCGAAGTACATGCTCTCGGAGAAGGCCATCGTCACGTTGAAGCGCTTGACCTGCAGCAGGATCGATCCCGGATCGCGGCGCCGCATCTCGTTTTGCGCCTTGCGCAGGTCGTTGTTGAGACGCGCTTTGAAGCCGTTGACGCCGCCTTTGACGCCGAAGATGTAGAAGGCCATCGGGCGGCTGTCGCCCTTTGGGTAGACGTCGCGCAGGAACGGCACGAGCTGGTCCGATTCCAACTTGTAGAGCGTATTGTGCGAGTAGAAGGTCTCGCCGCGCCAGGTCAAGAGCCAGCCGACGATCTTCTCGCGGCAGATCTGCTTGTTTCGCGCGTGGGTCGCCTTGTAGATCCAGCGCAATCCGGGGATTTTCCGTACCAGGGGCACGAATTTCTCGCGAACTAGGGGTTTCGGCGGGATCCGCTCACACTCCGAGTAATATTTGTCGAACAGGTATTTCTGCGACCAGTGTGGCGAGAGCAGGGGCATGTAGTAGTTCAGCCCCCAAAGAGCGACGACTACCGCCAGGGCGCCCAAAAGATAGACGCCATAGCGGCGCGTGCGCGCGATCAGGAAGGAGAGTAGCCCGACGCTGCCGACGACACCGATCAGCTTGATGAAGGTCTCGTAGCGCAGCCACTCCCATTTGATCAGCGCCCGCAAGATGCCGTTGGTTTCCGCCAAGAAGATACTGTCGGCCCAGGCCGCTGTGTAGGGCAGCTGGTCTCCGTGCGCCATCTTGCGGCTGTATTGGTAGGTGAAAAGGTTGCGGAAATGTTGCGGGTCGGCGAGCAGATTGTAGGCGACCAAGCCGAACATCCCGATCACCACGAAAGCGCCGAAGCGCGCTTGCCAGCCCTGACTCCCCTCGAACTCGCGAATGAAGAGGGCGATCAGAAAGGCGAGTCCCGGAAGGGCCGGAAATATATAGTGGTGGAACTTCGTGCTCGAAACGGTAAACAGCGTGTAGGAGACGAAGAACCAGAGCAACAGAAATAGCTTGAGGGCGTCGTCTCGCGTGCGCAGGCGGAAGCGCGCGAAACCGGCCAGGAGAACGGGAACGAAGGCGACCCAGGGAAACATCCCGATTCCGAGCCACTTGATGAAGTGCTCGAACATGCCCGTGTCGATCTGATGCACGCCCGAGCCGAGGCGATTGAAGTGGTCGTGAATCACGAACCGCTGGTAGAAACCGGGGTGGTGCTTGACGAACATCGCGATGTACCACGGGCAGCCAGCGATCAGAAAGACGCCGATCCCGCGAAAGATCTCGGCGCGCGCGAGGAGACGCCAGCGCGTGCTGACGGCGACGAAGAAGAAGATGATCGCGCCAGGCAACATGAAGCCCAGCAATCCCTTCGCCATCGTCGCGTGGCCCGCGAACAGATAGAACAGCAGCAAGTAATAGCGCCGGATCGCCCGATCTTTGAACTCGTCGGAGAAGCCCTTGTTGCGATGATGGTGGCGAACCATCGGAATCGCGAGCGTCAACACGATGATCAAGGCGATCACGGCGTAGAATATGAAGTGCAGGGTCCCGTTGTGCAGGATCAGCGAGATAACGTCCTTCTTGCCCGCAGGTCGTTGCAGGTCGCGTGCGACGACAGCCCACTGGGGCACGGTATTGAGCAGAAAGAAGATGCTCGTTGCCGCGGTGATGCCGAAGAACGAGCGATCGCTCCAGATCTGCCTCCTCTTGAAGATACCGACAAGGAAGAAACAGAGGGCGATCGTCAGCGAGCCGACGAACGGCATGTCGGTCTGGGCCTGCCTGCCGATGAAGAAGAACATCGGCGATGTCGCCAATATCACCGCAGCCAGCCATCCCGTCCGCAGATCGATCAGGGTGCTGAAGCTCCAAAAGGCGATGAGAACCGCCGCGATCGCCAGCAGAGCCACGGGTAACCGAACGGAAAACTCCGAGAGGCCGAAGAGCCGAATCGTCAGCTGCTCGGACCAGAAGATGTAGATCGGCTTCGACCAGAACCAATTCCCCTGTGGCGGTCGCGTGCCGATACGCGCGCGCGAGCCCCAGTAGGGGGAGATCGCGGCGTCGCGCTCGATCATGTCTCGCGTCACCTCGCCGTAGTGCGTCTCCCACGGATCCCAGAGCCCAAACGAGCCGAGATTCGGGAGGAATACCGCGCAGGCGAAGAGCAGCGCGAAGATGCGATGGCGCCAGAGGTTCGGCGGCCGTTCGACGAGGGGCATCGAAGCGTAGTCGTCGCGGA
>JAGQJP010000767.1 GCA_020430585.1 Myxococcales bacterium
CGGTACGGCCCTTGCGCGTGAAGGAGCTGGCGAAGGCGTCCACGGGACGCTCATCGAAGATCCGTCGACAGCGATCGAGGGTCGCCAGGAGGACGGCGTCCGGAGCGGAGAGGGCGTCGGCGTCGGCAAGGAAGACCGAGCGCCGCATCTCCAGGGCTCGGCCGAGGAACGCCTTGACCGCACGAGCATGCCGCTCGAGCTCGTCGATTCGCCGAATTCGGTATCGACGGTGGCGGTAGAAGGTGCAGAAGGTGCAGCGGTTGTAGGGGCAGCCCTCGACGAGCTGCACCACCGCGGCGAGATAGGCATCTGGCGGCAGGATCCCCAGGCCGCGATAGAGCCCACGATAGCGCTGTGCCTCGGCCGCGAGGCGCAGCTCGTCGGGCTCGAGCATCGACGCAAGCCGTGCGCGATCGTCGGTATCCTCGATCGCGCCGAGCGTGTCGCCCAACCCGGAGACCGCCCGCCGCCACTCGACAAGAAACTCGTCGCCAGCCAACACGGCGCGTCGGCGCTGCCACTCGTCGCCGCGAGAGATCACCTGGCAGCGGCCGTCATATCCGCGCCGCCAGAGCGTCTGGGCGCGCCAGAGTGTGAAGGGGCGGCCTTCGGCGTCAGCGGTCAGCACCACCCGACCGTGATCGAGCATCAGGTTCTGCGAGCCCTTGCGCAGGGTGAGCTGCAGCGGTCCCGCAGGGGTGTTCGAGCGGTAGATGCGGGTCGAGCGGGGACCGCGCGTCGCTGTCAGCGCCATCGACGCATCAGGCCGTGCGATCGGCGGGAGTTTGATTGGCGATCGGCCCGAGCAGGTCGACGGCCGAGACGATCCCGACGACGCGGCCCGTGTCCGAGACGACGGGGATGCGGTGGATCCGCTGCTCGATCATCAGGCGCGCCGCCTCGGTGATCGGGGCACTCGCCTCGAGGGTTACCACCACGGGCGTCATCACCTCGGCGACCGTCGCCCGCGTCTCGCGTTGAACGTGAAAGCCTTCGCGGGTGTCGTCGTCGGTCGGGGTGACGTCCCACTCGGTCAGGCTATCGCGGTCGAAGGACTCTCGTACGAGATCGGTCTTCGAGATCACGCCGATCGGCCGCCCGTCGTCGTCGATCACGGGCGCTCCGCTGATACGGTGCTCGAGGAAAAGCTGGGTCACGCTCTCGACCGACATGTCGGGGCGTAGACAGATCACCTGGCCGGTCATCACGTCCGCTACCCGCATCAGGGCTTTCTCGTCTTCGGTTTCTTCGGGCTTCATCGCTCGGCGCCTCGCAGTTCGGTTCACTCCTACAGTAACCGTCGCCGCGCCGGGCTTCATTGATCCAGATCAAACCTCAGAGCACACCGCGGCGCTCCTGGTCGCGCTCGATCGATTTGAAGAGGGCCTGGAAATTGCCCTCGCCGAAGGAGCGGTGATTCTTGCGCTGAATCAACTCGATGAAGATCGGACCAAAAAGATTGCGGGTGAAGATTTGCAGCAGGTAGCCATCGTCGTCGCCGTCGACGAGCACATTGTGGCGCCGAATGCGGCGATGGTCCTCGGTCACGTGAGGCACGCGCTCGAACACTTCGGCGTAGTAGTCGTCGTCGATGTCGAGGGTCTCGATGCCGCACCCCTCCATCTTGTCGAGGGAGGCGAGGAGATCGCGGGAGAGCAGGGCCAGGTGCTGAATCCCGGGGCCGTTGTACTCGCGCAGATACTCTTCGATCTGCGACTTCTTCTCGGTCCCTTCATTGATCGGGATGCAGAAGCTCGCGCAGGGCGATTGCAGGGCGTACGACGTCAGGCCGGTCTTGGCCCCGCGGATGTCGAAATAGCGCACCTCGGTGAAGCCGAAGATCTCTTTGTAGAACGCGGACCAGGTCTCCATCGTCCCCTTGTAGACGTTGTTGGTCAGGTGATCGATCGCGACGAAGCCCTTCTCGTCGACGAGCTCGGGCCGCGCGAGGGGGACGAAGAAGCGCTCGTCGTGGCTCTCGCGCTCGCCGTCGACGAAGTAGATCAAGCTCTCACCGATCCCATAGATCGCGGGCAGGTCGAAGGTCTTCGCCTGGGGATCGCCGTCGTATGCCCGGGCGCCGCGGCGCAGCGCCAGCTCGAAGGCCGC
>JAGQJP010000086.1 GCA_020430585.1 Myxococcales bacterium
CTCATCGAGGTTTCTGGATCCGTCCGGGATCTTCGGGCTCGTGTAGGGCGCTTGTCAATTGGTACCGCCATAGTATACGGTTTGCGCAGTTGGTCTGTCAAAGGCTTGCGTGGAGAACGAGGGATGCGAAAAGTTCTGAAAATCTTGGGCATTGCTCTGGGAGTTTTGTTGCTGGGTGCCGCCGGGCTCGTAGCCTACCTGAAGCTCGCGCTGCCCGACGTCGGCGCACCGCCTCCGATCAACGTCGAGCGCACCCCCTCGCGGATCGCCCGCGGAAAATATCTGGCCAACCACGTCCTGGTCTGCATCGACTGCCACTCGCGCCGCGACTGGAAGCTCTTCAGCGGGCCGATCATCGCCGGTAGTGAGGGCGAGGGGGGAGAGGTCTTCGACGAGACGTTCGGATTCCCCGGACGCTTCGTCGCCCGCAACATTACACCGTTCGCCCTCGCCAAGTGGAGCGACGGAGAGCTCTATCGCTTGATCACCACGGGTGTGGACAAGAACGGCGAGCCAATCTTTCCGGTGATGCCCTACGGGGCCTATGGAAAGCTCGATCCAGAAGACGTCAAGGCGCTGATTGCGTATCTGCGGACGCTACCGTCGATCACCAAGACCCACCCGCCGTCGAAAGCGCTGTTTCCGGTCAACCTGATCATGCGCACCTTCCCCAGGCGCGCCGAGCCGATGAAACGCCCAGCCCCGAGCGACGTGCTCGCGAGCGGCAGGTATCTGGTCACCGTCGCCGCCTGCACCGAGTGTCACACTCGCGCGGTCAAGGGCAAGCCGATCGCCGGGATGGAGTTCGCGGGCGGGTTCGAGTTTCCCCTGCCGAACGGTACCGTGCGCTCGGCGAACATCACACCAGACCCGACGACGGGGATCGGCAAGTGGACCAAGGAGCAGTTCGTCGCCCGCTTCAAGTCGCACCCCTTCGTCGGCAAGATGGTCGAGAAATCGCCGTACCAGACCGTGATGCCCTGGACGATGTACAGCGGGATGACGACCGGCGATCTCGAGGCGATCTTCACCTACCTGCGGACGCGCAAACCGATCGAGAATCTCGTTCAGACCTACACGCCCAAAGGGAGATAGCGTCGAGCCCCCGACGAGATCGGCCTCAGCAGCAGGCGCCGTCGCCGCTCCCCGCGGGGCTCGTCTGAGTGTCGCTGGCGCAGTCGAAGGCGCCGAAGTGGGTCTCGAAGCTGCCCTGCACGGTGAAATGAGGGGCGAAGCGGGTCTCGCTCAGCATTCGAGCGGTGTTGCCGCACACGCGGAGGGGTCGTCCCGTCTCGAAACGGTGGTGATCGTCGAGATCGAAGTGGTGCGGTGCCTCGTCGATCGTGCCGCGATAGGTCGCGACGTGGCCGTAGTCCTCGCAGATATCCTCGAAGTCGAGCTTGAAGCTGCGGATCGTCATCGATTGGAAGCGCACCATCCCGATCGCACGGATCACCTCGTCGTTGCGCAGTGTGAGGGGGTTGCGCTGGGTGACGCGATAATCGAGGCAGCCCACGCTGCGCATCAGTCGGCGGAAATCCTCGATGTAGAGGGCTCCGCCGAGGCACTCGCCGACGAGTAGCGGATCGCTCGCGAGCCGCGCTGGAATGCGTCGATCGCCAAAGACGTCGGAGAAGTAGAGCTCGCCCCCGGGTTTGAGGACGCGAAAGATCTCGGAGAAGACGCGATCTTTGCGTGGCGAGAGGTTGAGCACGCAGTTCGAGACGACCAGATCGATGCTCGCGTCAGCGATACCGAGGGACGCGAGATCTTCGATGTAGCCCTCGAGCAGCTCGACGTTTGGTTCGCGGTATCCGAAGGCCTCGGCGTGGTATGCCAAGGTTCCGCGGCCGACGGCGAGCTGCGCTTCGGTCATGTCCACGCCGATCACACGCCCCGCGGCACCGACGAGCTTGGAGAGCACGAAGACGTCGCGGCCACTGCCGAATCCGAGATCGAGCACCGTCTGACCCTCGAGGGCCGGCGGAATCGGCGATCCGCAGCCATAGAATTTGTCGAGGACATCGGGGTGAATTTGGGCCATGATCGCGCGCACCCGCCCGGACAACTCTTCGGGTAGGCAACAGGCGTCGGTCTTCAGGTCTTTGTTCGTCGTCAGCATCTCGCCATAGTAGCGGCGGACGCTTTCGTGTATCGTCGGGTCCATTGGGGCTCCTTTTCAGTCGAGCACTACACGATAGCGGGTTCGTCGGAATTTGGGAAGCGGTTACGCGTCGTCCCCCTCCGATCGCGCGCGGGCGCCGCCCCATTGCAATTGGGGCTTTACAGGCGCGGCGAAGAGCGCTACCTTCTCGTGTCATGATGGATTTTCGTCTCGAGAGCGAGTTCGAGCAAGAGATACGCAGTCTCTGCGAGCTGATTCGCTGGTTGCACGCCCGGGGCTTCACGCCCGCGACGTCCTCCAACTTCTCCGTCCGTCCGCAGGGCGCCCGCGATATCTTCGCCGTCTCGCGTACGGGTGTCGACAAGTCGACCTTCTCGCCCGACCAGATGATGCTCGTCGACGCGTCGACGGGGGCGGCCCGCGTCCCTCGCGACGCTCGCCCCTCGGCCGAGACACTGATCCACGTCGTGCTCTACGAGCTCTTTCCCGAAGCGGCCTGTATCCTGCACACGCATTCGGTCCCCGGGACGGTGCTCTCGATGCAACGGGCGAGCGAGGGGCGCATCGTCTTCCGGGACTTCGAGATCCTCAAGGGCCTCGAGCACCACGACTCGCACGACGTCGAAGAGGTCCTGCCGATCTTCGCCAATACCCAACAGATGCCCGAGTTGGCGGCGCGATTGCGAGCCCACGTCGGCGAGCACCCCGAGCTGGCGGGGTTCCTGATCGAGGGGCACGGGCTCTACACCTGGGGGGCGAACGTCGCCGCGGCGCGGCGTCACCTCGAGGTCTTCGAATTCTTGCTGGAGTGTACGCTCCATTTGCAGCGATGAGGTGAACGATGGCGATTCTGCACATTCCCGACCAGAACCGGACGCTCGAAACGGCGGAGGCGATCCGTGGCTTTCTCGCCGAGCGTGGCGTCACCTACGAGCGATGGGAGGCGTCGGTCGAGTTCGCCCCCGACGCCGAGCAGGAGACGGTGCTCGCCGCCTATCAGCACCGCCTCGGCCCCTTCATGGAGCGCGGTGGATATCGGGCGGCGGACGTGATCTGCATTCACCCGGAGCTGCCGAATCTGGCGCAGCTCGACGCCAAGTTTCGCCAAGAGCACACCCACACCGAGGACGAGATCCGCTTCTTTGTCGACGGTGAGGGCTATTTCTGGTTCAACCTCGGCGACGGCGACCCCGTCTTCTACGTCAAATGCGTCGCGGGCGACATGATCAGCGTGCCCGCCGGCTCGCGGCACTGGTTCGAGACGGGGCCGAAGCGCTACGTCAAGTGTATCCGCGTCTTCACCGACACGTCGGGCTGGACACCGCACTATACACCGGATCCCGTGCACGAGAGCTACTCGCTATAGCTCCAAACAGTCCTTTGTGCGACAGATGCCGAGAATCCGACACTCCCGAGGAGGCGCGATGACCATCGAAGTGGTGCTGCTCGACATCGAGGGGACGACGACGGCGAAGAGCTTCGTCTTCGACGTGTTGTTTCCATACGCCCGCGCGCATCTCGAATCCTACGTCGCCGAGCATCGCGACGATCCACGGGTGCGCGAGATCCTACGTGCGACCCGACAGACCGTGCGCGACGAGAGCGGTGCGGCGATCGACGACGAGCGCGCCGTGCAAACGCTGCTGCGCTGGATCGACGCCGATCGCAAGCACACCGCGCTGAAGACGCTACAGGGCTACATCTGGCGATCGGGTTACGAGAGCGGCGCATATCGCGCGCACCTCTACGCCGACGTCGTGCCCGCCCTCGACCGCTGGCTCGCGGCGGGGCTGCGCCTGGCGATCTACTCCTCGGGCTCGGTCGAGGCGCAACAGCTGCTCTTCGCCCACACCGAGGAGGGCGATCTGCGCGATCGGATCTCCGCCTACTTCGACACCCGGGTCGGTCAGAAGCGCGACGCCGCGTCGTATCGGACGATCGCCGAGACGCTTGGCGTCGACAGCTCGTCGATCCTTTTTCTCTCCGATGTAACCGAAGAGCTAGATGCCGCATCGATCGCCGGGTTGCAGGTCGTGCAGGTCGTTCGGCCGGGCACAGAGGCGGGTTTGCATCACCCTGTGATCGCGGACTTCTCACGGCTCGTCGACGGATTCTCGATCGCCGTTTCGCCTCATCCGTCGTAATCCTCGGCCGTTCCTGAATCATGTTCGCTTTTTAACAATCTTGCCTCATCCCCGTCGGGCTGATACGCTAGGGCCGTTGGGCATAAGGAGAAGGCATGGCGATTCTGCGTCTCCCGGCGCTGGGCCGTCAGATTGTTGACGTCGACGAGATCTACGAGTACCTCAAGGAACGAGGAATCTACTACGATCGGTGGGAAGCGGACGCGGAGTTCGCGCGCACGGCCGACAGCGAAGCGGTGCTTCAAGCCTACCGATCGGAAGTGAGCGCCCTGATTTCCCAAGGCTTCTCTCAGGTCGACGTGATGTCGGTCAATGAGCTCACGCCCGATCTCGACGCGCTCGACGACCAGTTCGCCCGCGAGCACACGCACGAAGACTTCGAGATCCGCTTCTTCGTCGAGGGTGAGGGTGTCTTCTTCCTCAACCCGGGGGAGGGCGAGTCGTTGATCGAGCTGCGCTGCGTCGCAGGCGATCTGATCTCGTTGCCCCGTGGCCTCAAGCACTGGTTCGAGATGGGCGACGTGCGTCATTTTCGCTGCATTCGGTTCTTTTCGCATGACAAGGGCTGGATCCCGCACTACACTGGCTCGGATCTGAATCTGAAGTACCGCAAGCAATCATCGGAGTAAGGTATGCCTCGTCAGTCCGAGGGCAACCCGGCGCTCGCCTCGCTCAGGCCGTCGGTGTTCTCGACCCTGGTCGCCCGTCTAGCTCGCTATCAAGGTCCGATCTTTCCGCTTCACGTAGGCGACACGTATCTTCCGCCGCCGCCCGGCAGCTGGCTCGAGGACCAACACCTCGCCGACGAGCCCGGCCTCCATCGCTACGAAATTCCCCGTGGACGCGCCGAGCTGTTAGAGGCGATCAGCGAGCATCTGAGCGAGCGTCTGCCCGCCGTGCCGACGAATCCAGAGAACGTGCTGGTGACGGTCGGCGCCACTGGAGGGCTCGCCGCCGCGGTACGCGCGCTGCTGGTTCCCGGCCAGAAGCTGTTGCTCCTTTCGCCCTACTGGCCCCTGATCCGCGGGATGAGCGTCAGCCACGGGATCGAGACCGTGGAGATCCCCTTCTACCTCGACGTCGACAATGCCGAGGCCGCCCGAGAGGCGATACAGCCGCACCTCGACCCGTCCGTCGGCGCGATCTACGTGAACTGGCCGAACAACCCGAGCGGCAGGCTCTCCTCGCCGGCGGTGGTGCGCGCCGTGCTGGAGCTCGCCGAGGCGCACGACCTCTGGGTCTTGTCCGACGAAGTGTACGAAGACTACGTCTATTCCGGCGAGCTGTTGCAACCGGGATCGCTCCCCGAGTTCGCCGATCGCGTGATCCAGGCGCGCAGC
>JAGQJP010000768.1 GCA_020430585.1 Myxococcales bacterium
CGGCGTCGAGAGACCGCTGACCGAGACCACGAAGCTGAAAGCCCCCGAGTCGCCCGCTCCGACGGGAGGCCCGAAGAAGAAGAGCGACCTTTTGGGCTCCGACGTCGGTCGCGGCGGACGAAGCAACAAGACCGGGCTGAACGTCGAGTCGCCAACGAAGGGGCTCAAACCGCAGCGCTCGCCCGATCCCAAGGATGGCGAATCGCTCCACTTGCCTGGGAGAGAGGGGAAGAAGAAGCGCGGTCACTTCGAGGAGAAGCCGAAGCTCGGAACGCGTCCGGGCTACCTGCAAGATGAGCGGGATCGAACGGTGAAGAAGCCGCAAAAGGAGCCTGCGCCGAAGCAGGACCCGACCCCGGTCGTGCCGAATCCGACTCCGACGCTCGCTCCGCCGCCGAGGCCGAGCGTCGTGCCCGCGCCGACGCCCACACCGAAGCCAGCGCTCGTGGTGAAGCGGACGTTGCGCCCATCTGGGAACAAAGGGTCGCGCAGGGGAGACACGACGAAGAGGCCGACGATGGTGGGCGATACGACGCCGCCTCGGCGCGATTACGACAAACGCCCGCCGGTCAAAGCGCGGAAGAAGGCAAAGCGCAAGGGTAGCGTGACGTTAGACTCTCTCAGCCAGGTCGAGACCGGGAAACACCGCACCACGATCGACAACGCGCCGAGGAAAAAGGTGCGGCTCAAGTCGAAGGCCGGCATCAAACGGGAGACGGGCTTTGGTTTGCTCGGCGGGGCGAAGCGTCCTCAGCGGCGGTTCTACTATCGCGCGCCGTCGATCAGACCGTCGCGCCAGCGGAATGAGAAAGAGTCCCAGAACCAGCGCGGGCCTGGCCCGAAAGGGGTTGTGACGTCGAAGAAGCCCACGACGGTGACCAAGCTCCAGACGCACAACGCGCCCGAGACGCCCCGCGACGTGAAGAGAGGCAAGACGGCCCCCGATTCGTCGACGACGCTGAAGGATCCGAGAAAACGGCGGATCGAGCCCAACTCGAAGTCGCTCCAGCCGACGCTTCCGCAGCCGCGGCCGAAGAAGGCGCCGAGCGTCTCCGACAAGAAGTCCCAGAAAGACTTCAAGTCTGGGAAGGACTTCAAGTCGAAGGTGTCCAAATCGCCAAAGGAAGATCGCGAGGTTCGGCGCCCGATCGTCCTCGACGATCAGATCCGTCGAAAGGGGGATCAGATCCTCGATCGGCGGCGGGGGCATGGAAAGCTGACCAAGCAGGTACCGCGCAACGACCTGCCTCGCAAGCGTCTGCCGCCATCGAACAAGGTGACCCCGAAGGTCGTCGTACGGCTCGCCAAGACCAAGTCCGGCCGAGTCGACGACCGCCCTGGGGGCGAGAGGAACAAGCGCGAGCGAACGACGGTGATCTCGCGGCTTTCCTTCGCTCGAGCCCAGGCTCGGTCCGGGAAACTGCGCTTGGCCGTCAACGAGTACCGCCGGGTCATCGCCAAGACGAGCGGCGCGGCGCGGCAGCAGGCGCAATTCGAGCTGGCACTTCTATATCTGCGCCTGGGCTGGAATGCGCAAGCCACGCGATTACTCGTTGCGCTGAAGCGATCGCCGCGGTACGCTACCGCCGCGACGGCGATGTTGAATCGTCTCGCCCAAAAGAGCATCGTCAAGCGACGGGTGACGGCGAAGAAGTCGAAAGCAGCAAAGCGTCCCGTGAGGCGCCCCAAGCAGAAGTCCGACACCTCCCGCACCGTCAAGTGAGAGCGCAATGTCCGACCCCCGTGGTCCGAAAGGAAGAGCGGGCGGCGCAAAGCCGTCCCGCCGACGAGAGGCTGGCTCGCCATCGTCGCAAAAAGCGAAGCCGCCGCGAGCCGCGCGCGACGATGCTCGCCCACCGCGAGCCGCGCGCGACGACGTTCGCCCACCGCGAGCCGCGCGCGACGACGCTCGCCCACCGCGAGCGCCGCGTGATGAGACGCCGAAGCCCTCCGACGATGGGAGAGAGCGCCTGCAGAAGTTTCTCTCCCGCGCTGGGGTCGCCTCTCGGCGCCAGGCCGAAGAGCTGATCCGCCAGGGCATGGTGACCGTCAACGGCGAGACGGTGACCGAGATGGGCGTGCAGATCGATCCATCGCGAGATCACGTCCGCGTCGATGGCCGACATGTCCACGCGCGGGTGACGAACCTGACGGTGATGCTGAACAAGCCCAAGGGCGTCGTCTGCACCAAGAGCGATCCCGAGCGTCGCAAGACGATTTACGAGCTGCTTCCGCAGCGATATCGAACGCTTTCCAGCATCGGACGCCTCGACTACAACACCGAAGGGCTGCTCCTTTTGACCTCTGATGGGGCTCTGGCGCAGCGCCTGAGCCATCCGAGCTTCGCCTGCTCGAAGACCTATCACGTGAAATTTCGCGGCGACATCGGTGCCGCCGAGATCGAACGCCTGCGCCAAGGTATCGAGCTCGACGGGCGGCTGACCAAGCCTGCGATCGTCCGCGACGTGCGCAGCGACAGCAAGCACCAGTGGCTCGAGATCACGATCCGTGAAGGCAGAAACCGCCAGATTCGGCGGATGGGCGAGGCGATCGGCCACCCCGTGCTCAAGCTCAAGCGAGTGGCGATCGGCGGGCTCGCCCTCGGTGATCTCGCCGCCGGTGAGATGCGCGCGCTGACCGAAGAGGACCTGGCGCTCCTCGAATCCGCTCCCCCACGCAAGCCCCCTTCGCCCCGTCGAAAAGCGCGCTCCTAGCGTTCGTGAACTTGACGCTGATCCGCCACGCCCGTACTATCGGGGGCGAAAGAGCTCGCAGTCGTTCA
>JAGQJP010000769.1 GCA_020430585.1 Myxococcales bacterium
CGATGTCACCGACGATGAACGAGGCACCGCCGGGGTTGTCGGAGGTGATCTTGAAGCTGACGGTCACGTTCGCGTCGTGCTCCCCAGCGGAGTTGACGACGATCGCCTTGAGCTTGACGACTTGCTGGACGCGGGCGAAGTATTCCGCGGGCGAGGGCACCAATACGCGCCAGAACCCGCCGCTCGTGTCGACGCCGGGCTGCGACGTGTCTTTCGGCCCGGTCGACCCATCCAAATCCGAGACGACGAACTTGGTGTCCGTGCCGCAGTGAAACCCTACGCTGCCGACGGCGACGAGGAGAAGGAGAAGGACGACCCTTTTGAGCATCGCGTTCATGACGGCCCTCATGGCGAACGGTTTCAACCAGCTACCCACCCAGAATCAGAATAGTCGATCCTCGGCGCGCATTCAATCTCGACGTCGGATTCTTCCGGCGGCGGATGTCCGGTGGGGCGGCGATTCAAAAGAGGCGCGATTCGAGTCGCCAGCAGGCGGCGGGCGCTCAGCGCGGGGTGCGCTTCGGCGGGCGGGACTTTCGAGTCGGCTTGAAGGTCGGCGGCGAGATCTGGCGCTCCTTGTACTCGGTGACGGTCTTCTTGATCGTGATCTTCTCGATGAACAGGTGGCGATAGCTGATCTTCTCCACCACCTCGTCGATCACCCCGGCCTTTTTCGCCTCGTCGGCGAGAAGCCACCAGCCGTCACGGATCTTGGTGCGGTACTGCTTCGGCGACATCCCGATCCGCGCGGCGATCTCTTTGTGGAGCTTGTCCAGATAGCGACTGTTGAAGCCGATTCGCGAGCGGATCGACGGGTCTTCGCCCAACGTTCCGTACGACGCCTCGTGAAACATCATCGTCGCATGCTTGTACATGTAGCGTTTGCTGCAGAAGACGGCGATGATCGCCCCCATCGAGTACGCGGCGCTCTCGATCACGGCGTAGACCGGGCTCTCGATCGACTTCATCACGTCGATCAGTACGAACCCCGCCGCTACCGACCCTCCAGGGCTGTTGATCATCAGAAAAATCGGATCGTGGCTGACGCTGTTGAGCTTGATCAGCTTCTCCGTGATGCCCTGCACCTTGGAGAGAGAAACCGAGCCGGACAGGTGGACCTGGCGGCTCGTCAGCTCGAGTGCGTTCGCCGTCCCGCTGACGAGCAGCAACAGGGCGAGCGCGGCGATGGTTTTTCGCAACATGGGCCTCTTACCTCGGTTTGACGTGTCGTCTTGATTGTAGCTTACAGAGCGTGTCGTTCGTTCGTCAAGAGAACGTGGCGAGACTACGAATTATTTCGGCGGATGATGCTGAAACCAGACGGTCAGGGCCTCGCGGGCGACGTAGGCCGATTTGATCTTCCATTTTGCCCGGTTACCGACGAACGCCGCGATCGCGATCGTCGGCTTCTCGAGGGGCGCCAGCCCGACGAACCAGCTGTAGTGCAGATAGGGGCCGCTGCGGCTCGAGAGTGAGCCCGTCTTTCCCGCGACCTTGATCCCGCGCAGCGCCTCTTTGCGGCGCGAGAAGTAGCGGCGCGCCGAGCCGTGCTCGGTCGTGGCGAGCATCATCTGCTTGAGCAGCCCGGCGACGTGAGGGCTGACGGTGCGACGCAGCGCCAGCGGCGTCTCACCCATCACCACGACGCCGTTGCGCGAGGCGTCCTCGACCAGGTAGGGGCGCATCATGACGCCGCCGTTGGCGATCGACTGAACGATCATCGCCGCGTGCAGCGGCGAGAGCGTCGTATTCCAGAATCCGGCCGCGGTGTTCGCCATGCCCAGCGGATCACGCGGGACCAGGGCGCGACCCGTCTCCGCTGGCAGGACGAAGGGCAGCTCGGCGTTGAAGCCGAACTGGCTCGCGAAGCGTTGCAGCCGTTCGGTCGTCAGGTACTTGTGGGCCAGCTTGCCGAAGACGGCGTTCGTCGATTTCCCGAGGGCCTCGGTAACGGTCGTGCAGCGGCGATCGCGCTTCGGATCGTCTCGCAGGTTGCTCTCGCGGATTCCGTTGCGGCCGCCGTGATAGCAGACCTTCTGCCGCGGCGAGAGCTTGGCCAACTCGAGCAGCGCCGCTGTCGTGATCACCTTGAATACGCTCGCAGCGGGAGCGATTGCCTGACGCGCGAGGCCGCGACGCTGCGGCTGCTCGCTGGAGTGCTCGACGAACGCCAGCACCTTGCCCGTGCGGACGTCGATCGCGACGAAGGCGCCGAAGGGAACCTCGGCGGTGCGGAAGAGATAGGCGACGAGCTTCTGCAGGTGCGGATCGATCGTGGTCGTCACCCGGGTCTGATCGGGCAGCGTCACGACCCAACGGCCCTTGACGAAGCGACCGAGCTTCGGATCGAAACCCTCGAGGCGCTTTTGCGTGATGACGCCCGGCTTGATCGGCGCCAGCGCAGGCACGTTCGGTTTGGGTGCGGGCGTCGGGGCGTCGGAGAAGCCCAGATGGAACAACGAGGCGTGCCGCTTGCGCACTTTGGGTTGAGCGCTGCCCGAGGGCCGCGAGAAGGCCAGAAACATCACCACCAGCGCGAAGAGCCCGAGCGTGACGAGCACCTGTGTGCGAAAGGGTCGTGGTCCGTTAGCGCGAAAAACCATTTTGCCGTCCTCGTTCTTGTCCTTCTGTTAGGCCGCGTATCGA
>JAGQJP010000770.1 GCA_020430585.1 Myxococcales bacterium
AAGAGCTCGTCGCCCGGGCGATCCACTATCGCAGCGCTCGTGCCGACGGGCCCTTCGTCGAGCTCAACTGCGCGGCGATTCCCGAGACCTTGCTCGAGAGCGAGCTCTTTGGACACGAGAAGGGCGCCTTCACCGACGCGGCGGCGCGTCACATCGGTCGCTTCGAGCAGGCCAATGGCGGGACGATCTTCCTCGACGAGGTCGCCGAGCTGAGCCCCTCGGCACAGGCCAAGCTGCTGCGCACGATCCAGGAGCGCGAGGTCCAGCGGCTGGGCAGCACCAAGACGGTGAAGCTCGACGTGCGGCTGATCGCTGCGACCCACCAAGATCTCGAGGCGCGCGTTCAGGCGGGGGAGTTTCGCGAGGATCTCTACTACCGATTGGTGGTCTATACGATCAACGTGCCGCCCCTGCGCGATCGCCTTTCGGACCTACCGTTCCTGATCCAACACTTCGTTCAACACTATGCGAGCGAGGTGGGGCGGACGTTCGAAGGCGTCGCGCCGCGCGCCCTCGAGCTGTTGACGAGCTATCGCTGGCCGGGCAACGTGCGGGAGCTCTCGAATGTGGTCTACCGTGCGATGATCTCGGCCAGCGGCGCGAAGATCGATACCGACGCGCTTCCCCGCAAGCTCGTGAGCGCCGCAACGTCGGGCTCGATCCAGGAGCCGACCCTTCAGAGCGGCGACGCGTCTGAGATCGCCGACTCCGGGGTCGTCGTCCCGCTGACCGAGGTCGAGCGACGGGCGATCCAACAGGCGCTGCGCGTGTGCGGTGGGAACGTGACCCAAGCCGCCGCCGCGCTGCAGATCGGCCGCTCCACCCTCTACCGCAAGCTCGCCGAGTACGACCTGATCTGACCATCGCGATGCCACGCCGCGTCCCGAATCGAGCCGTTTCCGCGATCGAAACGTCCCGTTTTGATACGGCACCCCGAGCACGGCTCCGGCGTTGATGGGTAAGTGCACGTACATATTGACACGTCTTTGAGCGCATCCCGCGGGCACGCTTCTTCCAGAACCGTCGACCGTACGCCCCAGCGAGCCGATGACAACCAGCGGACGGGGGCGGGGAGGCGATCATGGCAACCAAGCTCGAAATTCCACGCCGCGTCGTGGTGCCGCTCTATCCTCTGCGTGCCCCGGAAGTTCACTCGTATGGGCTCGGCCTGAAGACGGCCCTCGAGTCGACGCTCACCCCGACCGAGAGGTGGCGCTTCTCATTCGTCGGACCGACGGCGCTCGAGGGCCACCCATCGATCGAGACGGTGCGGAGCTTCGTTCAGCTGGTCGGAGAGCTCGAGGACAGCGGATTTGACGGCATCGTGCACTTCCCCGTCGGTAACGTTCGGCTCTATCCCGTGCGCGGTGCGCGTACCGTCGCCACGATCCACGAGCTCGTTGCCAGCGACGGGCAGCGCGACAGCGGCGACACCGTCAGCGTGCCCCGTCGCATACGTCCCTTCTTGAAGCAGATCGACCGCATCGTCGCCGTCAGTCAGCGGGCCGCGCGGGCGCTCGAGCTCATACCCGGCGTAAGCCCGGATCGTGTGCGCGTGATCCCCGTCGGCGTCGATTCCGCTCGCTATTTCCCGGCACAACCGGAGAGTATCGCGAGAGCTCGGCAATCGTTGGGGTTGGGCGAGGACTACTGGGTCGTGATCGTTCCCGCGCTCGACCCCGAGAACCAGCTGATGAGCATCGTGCGGGCGTACGCCGAGCTCCACAAGCGCGTCGGGTCTCTCCCGGGTCTGGCTCTGTTGGCCCAACCGGGTCTGGTGGACCCGCACCTTCACGCCGTGCTCCGTTCGAGCGGCGTCGAGCACGCCGTCCGCTTCGTCGACCCACTCGATCCGGCGGTGTGGCGCGCCGTGGTTTCGGCGGCGCGTTCCGCGATCGTTCCGTGCTTGCGCGGACCCCTCGGCGGGGGGGCGTTGGAGGCGATCGCCTGTGGCACGCCGACGATTACGCCCGACCACTCCGCCTTCGACGAGTACGCGCATCCCGGAACACTGCGTTTCGATGCCGACGAGCCGGAGTCGTTGATCGCCGCGCTGAGTCGAGATCGGTTTCGTCTCCGCCCCGTCGCCGCCCTCGATCGGCGCTTCACCTGGGACGGCGTTGTCCAGAGCGTTCTCTCACTCTACGCCGAGCTCGCTTGAGCGCCAACGACCGGGTCTTTGCGCCAGTTCAGCCCGTTTCCGCGAGTCGTGTGTCGATCGTCCAAACGAAGAAACCCCGGACCGCGATTGGATGCGGTCCGGGGCATTGAGGGTTTGAGCAGGGTGCGTGCAGGTAACGCGAGTGGGTTGCTCGCGCTTGTGGGATTTCCTCGAGGGTCCGGGGGTCGCGTCAGGCATCGCCCTCGCGTGCGACCCTCGATTCACCTACACAGTCGTCGCCGACGACGGAAAACTTCCAAAAAAGTTGGCAAAAAAAATAGGGTGCAAATACAAATTGTTGTACCTCACGCCCGGGGATCGCCGGCGAGCGTTTCGGCTCCGCTCGGCCCATCGTCGCGATCGGGGGGCTCGTTGACAAGGGGCGCGCGACGGGCTACGATCGAGCCGACTCATCGATCGGACGCATCCAAGACCAGACGGCGCGGCGTGGCACAAACTGGGCTAAACAGTCGATACCAGCTCGGAAAAGACGAGACTGGGCGCTACCTGACCTGTCTCGAAGCGCCGAACCTCAAGGTGCGCATCGAGCGCGGGTTCTGCGCCACGCCCGTCGCTGCGCGCAAGTATCCGGACCGCACGATCTTTCTCGACGGCGCCGCTCAGGGCGAGCCGTTCATGGATCCCCAGCGTCAGATCTACAACCTGGACCACCACGAGGGCTGCGTGCGGGCCTTCACCCTCTCGACCTGCGAGCAAGCGCTGATCATGATCCTCAAGGGGCTCGATCTGCGCTCCGGGGACTGGACGATCTACGCCAACGAGCCCGATCTCGACACGGTGCTGGCGATCTGGTTGTTGCTGAACTACATGCACGTGCCCGATCCCGACATCCGTCGACAGGTGGTGCCCCTGGCGCGCTTGCAGGGCGCGATCGACTCTCACGGGCTCGAGCTGGCCTCGATCTGCGGGTTCTCCGAGATGCAGCATGCGCAGCTGATGGAGACGATCAACGGTCTGCGGCGCGAAGAGGTGCAGCTCAAGCAGAGCGGAAAGTGGTCGACGATCAATCTCTACGGCTTCACCGCTACCGTGCTGCATCGTATCGACGGGATGCTCTACGACGAGCAACACTACGACGGTCTGCAAGCGGTGACCGAGATCTCCCGCGAGCCGATTGGACCGACGCGCGTCGCGATCGTCTGTCGCGCTGATACGGGCGTCTACGAGGTCGAGCAGTATCTGCGCAAGGTGTACGGCGACCGCGTCGGCGTGTTGATCCTCCAAAAGGACGCCAAGACGTATACGCTGCGATTGATGGACGCCTTCATGCCGCTCAATCTGCAGCCCGTCTACGAGCGGTTGAACCAGCTCGAGCCGAACACGACCGCCGACAGCAAGTGGGGTGGCTCGGACGACATCGGTGGTTCGCCACGCGGGATCGGAACGGCGCTCGGCGACAAGGAGATCGGTCGGATCTGCGCCTCGGTGTTCCAGCCCCCGGGCGGTCGCCTGCGCCCGACGTTCGCTCAGCTCGGGATCGCGCTGCTGGTCGTCCTCGCCTCTCTGGCGATCGGCTTTCGCGGACTGCCCGACGAGTTGAGCTGGGGGTTGATTTCGCGGGCTCCGATCAAGATCGGCTTCTTCTTCTCGGCGGCCCTCGCGTTGCTCGCGTTGATTTTCACTCTGGCCTTCGTGCGCCTGGGTCACGCGGCGCATTTTGGCCTGCGACTGCCGCGTGGATCCTGGAGCTGGGCGTTGCTCGCACCACTCGTGTTGGCGCCTATTGCGATCGGTGGTGTGGCGACGATTCCGGGGATCCGCGCCGCCGCGTTGGGGGCCGATGCCTGGATGCTGTTTGCGGCACTGTTCTTGGGCCCGCTCGGTATCGAGGTGCTCTGTCGCGGTCTCGTGCAGGGGGCGCTCTACCCCCACTTCCGTGTCGGTCGTCACGGCGGAGCGTGGCTCGTTTCGGCTCCGAACGTCGTGGCGACGCTGCTCTCGATGGTTTTGGTCCTCGCGCTCTATGAACCTCTGCGTTGGGTCGCGAGCGGTAGTACCGCGCTTCGCCTCTCGCTGATCGCTGGCGTGTCGCTGATCGCGGGGCTCGCGGGCGGTGTGATCCGTGAACGCAGCGGGAGCCTCGTGCCGACGATCCTGCTCCACGCGATCGCGTCCTACGGAGTCTGGGCGATCTCACTCTCCTAGCGGAAATCCCGACGCTCGTCGGTTTCTGTTCTTGACAATCGTTCGCATCTGCGCTGAATTCGCTCCTTTGCGATCGCAACGAGCGAGGATCACGCAGATGAGCAAGAAATGGATCGTGTTGGCGTTCTCGGCCCTATTGTATCTCGGTTGCGGCGGAAACGGAGCGAACGGGAATCTCTCGACCGCCGACCAGACGCAGGGTGACGGTAGCGTCGCGAGCCCTGATGCGAAGGTGACGGCGGATATCGTCGTCCCGACCTTCGACGTTCAAACCACGTTCGACAGCGTCTTCAACTCCCCAGACACGTCGCTGCAGGCGGATCTGAACGTCGCCCCCGACCTCGGCGTCGAGCTCGATCTGAGCGGCGCGATCGACGCCAAGCTGGGTCCCGACGGGTTTAGCGATCCCGATCTGACGCTCGCCGACGATCTCGGTCCCGCTGAGGATTCCACGGACCTCCCGGACGTGGCGGTGGTTCCCGATCTCTCCGCCGTCCCCGACGTCGTCGACCACCCCGACGCGGCGGTGGTTCCCGACACGAAGGTCGAACCCGACGTCACGCCCGACACCCAGCAACCAACGGGGATTCCGAGCCTCGGTGGCGGCACCCACCTGCCGTCGAACGTGACGATCGAGATCCTCGCCGACACCAGCAACACCACGCTCAGCACGCCGCGGGACCTGGCCTTCAATCCGATGTACGCGAACGAGCTCTGGATTGTCAACTACGAGACGGAGTCGATGACGATCCTGCTCAACGTCGACAATCCCGACGCGCCGCGGGTTCACCGACAGACCGCGACGGGTCACCACTTCCTCGCGCGCCCGTCGAGTCTCGCCTTCGGCAAGCTCGGCTTCTTGGCGACGTGCCATGAAACGGCGATCAAGACGCAAGACACGACACCCGCCGATTTCATGGGGCCAACGCTCTTTACCTCTAATCTTGCCGAGTTCGATGGCGGGCACGGTGGGCACTACGACATGCTCCACAACACCCCCAACGGAATGGGCATCGCCTGGGAGAAGGACAACGTGTATTGGGTCTTCGACGGCTACCACTCGTCGTTGACGCGCTACGATTTTCAAGAGGATCACGGGGCCGGTGGCTCCGATCACACCGACGGGATCGTCTGGCGCTTCGTCGAGGGTCAGGTCAAGCGCGTCGCTGGGGTCCCGTCGCACCTCTATTACGTTCCGTCGTCTGCTCTGCTCTACGTCGCCGACACGGGGAACAACCGCATCGCGATCCTCGACACGACGACGGGCACCTTCGGCGCGACGATCACGCCCAACTACGACGGCAGCACGCAGCTGAAGGTCGACAACGCGACGCTGACCACGCTGATCGAAGGCAGCACGATGAAGATGGAGCGTCCCAGTGGCCTCGAGATCCACGACGACGTCCTCTACGTCACCGACAACAAGACCTCGGTGATCTACGCCTTCACCTTGCAGGGCAAGCTGATCGATTATCTGCAGATCCACGAGACGATCCCGAGCGGCTCGATGATGGGGATCGCCCTCGACAAATCGAACCGAATCTATCTCGTCGACTCGACGGGCAACCGCATCATTCGCCTTTCACCGAAGTGAGATCCGACGGCGCGCCGCCAACCGAGGCGCTCGGATCGAGTCGCGAGGCCCGCCCTTTGCGGTCGAGCTAGACTCCGTTCGGTAACTGCGCTATGGTTAGCCGTACTCTCCGGTGCGGCGGCGACCGCGAGACGGTCGTCGAATGGCGCGGCGAGTCTCAACCAAGGCCCACGAGATGAATATACGCGATAATCGGTCCAATGATCGCAAAGCGGGAGCCTCGCAGCGGCGCGCTCCCTCGAAGCAACAGCGTCTCGACTCGTCCGCTCCCGAGGGGGCGTTTGCCCAGTCCGCGGCGGGCGACGAGGAGCGAGGACCGCAGCGTATCGAAGCGCGAGATCCGCAGGAGATGGGCCCGCTTCCGCGGATGGACAACGCGATCTCGCACGTCCTGAACGATTGGGTCAGTGATGCGGCGGCTGGCCCCGCTTCGGCGGCGGGTGGGTCAGGTTCGGGGCGCGGTGCCGAAACCGTCGCGCGGGATCACGCGGGCAAAGGGCACGAGCCGTCGAGCGATTCGATCAGTCACTACGCCCACGCGGGAATGCAGGGTACCCGCGTCTCGCTGCCCTATCGGACGCAGCTCGAGCGCTCGTTCGGTGCATCCCTCGACGACATTCCGGTTTACGAGGGTGATCGCGCAACGGAGGCGGCGCGGGCGATGAACGCGAACGCCTATGCCTATCGCGGCTCGATCGTCCTCGGTGACCGCTCGGATCTGCGCACCGTCGCCGAAGAGACGGCCCACGTGCTGCAAGCCCGGAGCGGGCGGATGGACGGCGCGGGAGCGATCACCGATCCCCACGGCGCGATCGAGAGCGAGGCCTCGTCGATCGCCGACTCCGTCAGCGCGGGCCGGAGCGTCGGCGCGCCTTCGATGGGGCTCGGCGCCGAGACGGTGGCGCGCAATCCGCTCGAGATGGATGGCGCCCAGTCTCGCAAGCGCGAAGGGGCCGATTGGTCGCCCGGGATGGACAAGCTGATGGGCGACATGCGCGTGCCGAACGCCGAGGTCGAGACGGCGACCGCGACGATGGCGAAGAAGGCGCCCGATATGAATCCCGCCGAGCGCCAGGCGCACCTGCACACGCAGGGCTCCCTCTTTCAGCAAGGGCTGGGCGCCCAAGACCCCGCGACGCTCTCGAAGGTGGTGCCCGGCGGGGGTGGGATGATCTCGGGTCAATACGGCTCGAAAGTCGGGGGCTCGATCGGCTATGCCGAGACGACCGCGGGGCGCAGCGCGAACGAGACCAAGGCGATTCTGGGGTTGGACTATCAATCGAACAACAACCCCTACCTCGAGAAGGACCCGGCGACGGGCAAACCCGCCGTCGACGGCGATGGGCGCAAACAGTTCAACGATCGCCACTTGACCTACCTCGAGTTCGGCGCGACGCCCGCGATGCAAGCGGGTCTCGGCGTACCGCTCACGCCCGACATGGCGGCGCAGGCCGACGCGATGAAGGCGGCGGGCGATCCGACGATGCAGGGCTTCCAGCACACGACGACGATGGGGCCCGACGGCAAGCCCGTCTCGAATCTGCCTGGCGTCACCGATGCGGGTCACCCCTTCCGCGGGACGGGGATGTCGGGGTCCTTCGAGGCTCCAGGGGTCGACATCATCAATCAAGAGCTCTATCCCGTCAATGCCGGCGAGCAGTTCGCGCTGCCTGCGGGCGCGAAGATGATGCATCGCGACAACGACCCGAGCACCAAGGATCAGCTGGTGGCGACCTACGAGATCGGCAAAGACGGCAAGGGCAAGTGGAAGTACAACGAGAAGTGCGATCCGAAGGTGCTCTCGATCTACAAAGAGGAAGAGCTCACCTCCTACAACGCGATGAAGAAGCAGCTCACCGAGAGCGACAAGAAGGCCGACGAATGCAAGGCCGCGGCCGAGAAGCTCGAAGGTGACGCGAAGACGATGAAGACGCAGGCGGACTCGATCACCGCCGAGATCGCCAGCCTGCGAAGCCAGCTGGCCGCCGCCAAAGACGATGCGGCGAAGAAGCCGCTCGAGACCCAGATCACGCAGAAGCAGACGCAGTGCGACAAGCTCAAGAGCGACGCGGCGGCGAAAGAGACCGCGGCGGGCGAGAAGAAGAAAGAAGAAGCGACGGCGCGCGAGAAGTCGACCGAGCTCAAGGCGAAGATCCCTGACGACGCGACCCTCGACACCCTCAAGAAGGAGATCGACGATCTCAAAGCAGGCAAGGCTCCGAGCGCGGGTCCCGGCCCCGGTGGCGCCGAAGCGCCGCCGTCGGGAGCGTGATCGCCGATGTTGCGTTACGACCACGAGTTCCGCCGTTTCAACGAGAGCTGGAAGAGCACGCTGTTGGCCTATCAGAGCGAGGGGTCGACCTACGGTGACTTCTCGTTCATGGGGGCGATTCCAGGGCTTCCAGAGGTCGCCCACGACCAGTTGGACCACGGTTATCGCGTGTTGCTCCGCGATCCCCGCGGCGGATACGCCGAGTGCCGCCTCGGGCCGAGCGAGGACTTCGAGACGATCACCTTTCACGAGGGCCCCGACGCCTTTGCCCTCGAGTCGGCCTCCGATCCTCTGCTAGATGCCGCGACGGCCGCCACGCTCGCCCAAGAGGGGCAGCCGGGCGCCGATCTCGATCCCCTCGTCGCCGCTCTTCGTGGTACCTGGTGGGGCGACGAGTCGATCGACGGCGGCCATCGCCACTACTACGTCCTCGCCGCGCCGGCGCTGCTCGTGCTCGACACCGACGACGCCAATCGGATCAAGAGCCACCGCAGCCTCTCGCCGGCGGAGGGCGCCGCTTTGATGCGCCAACGGATCGCCGACGCTGGATGATACCGGAGCCGCGCGGCCACAACCCAGGCCAGGCTCAAGGCTTGGTGGGGCGCGCCTCGACGATCTGTCCCGTCGTGACGTCGAAGGTGTAGCGGATTCCGTCGGCGCTGATCAGCGCGAATTTGGTGCTGTAGGGGCGGACGAAGCCGAGGGTTTTGCGTTTGTACTGGTAGTGCGAAACCGAGTGACCGATCTTCGCGGGGTTCTTGATCAGATCGGCGGTGCTGTACCGCTTGACCAGTCTTCCGCGGGTGTAGAAGGCGATCGCCAAATCCTTCGTCGAGGGTTTGTGGCCACGCGGCCAGTTGCCCAGGCGGACGATGTGCTCGCCGTTGTACGAGAGGAAGGCTTCGAAGGCAAACCAGCCGCTCGTCTGATAGTGAAGCCGATCCACGGTTCCGGCCCTCACCGAATAAACCGTTGCGCTTCCGTCGTCGCGTGTGCCCTTCTTCGGCACGAGCTTGAGGTAGTAGCGCCCTCCCTCGGCGGCGACGACGTGGGCGTAGGGCGCCATCTCTTCGTCGGCGGCGGGCGGTCGGGCGAGGGAGAGGGTAACGAGCAGCCATGTCGCGATCGCGGTTTTCATCGGGTCGATCTCCAGTCGTCGGACGAGCTGTCCGCCGATTCCGCCTCCTGGACGTCGATGAACTGGCGCTGGTTCATGCACCAGGCATCGATGTGCCCGCGGCCGATGTCGTAGACCCAGCCGTGGAGCTCGAGCTCCGACGCCGCTAGCGCCGCGGCGACGGCGGGGTGGGTGCGAAGGTTGTCGAGCTGTGTCAGCACGTGGGTCTCGATCGCCGTGCGCATGCGTTTGATCGTGTCGGTTTCACCGATCCTCTCGACGATCCGACGCGTCGTCTCGGCGTAGCCGAGCCAGCGTTTGACCTCGGTGAGCGAGGCGACGCTCTCGGGGTCGAGAAGCGCCTTGATCGCGCCGCAATCGGTGTGACCGCAGACGACGATGTGGCGCACGCCGAGCACCGAGAGCGCGTACTCGATCGTCGCCGCTTCGCCATCGCCACCGGCGCCGTAGGGCGGCACGATGTTGCCGGCGTTTCGCAGCACGAACAGGTCCCCCGGTTTGCTCTGGGTCACCAGGTTCGGGTCGACCCGCGAGTCGGAGCAGGTGACGATCAACACGTCGGGCTGTTGATCGGCGGCGAGTCGGAGAAACAGCGCGCGCTCGCTCTCGTAGACCGTCGAGACGAAGCCCTCGATCCCCTTGACCAGTCGTTCCATGTCGCGATGCTCCTCCGCTGGCGATCGACACCGCGCTCAGTGTACACGAAAGTTGTCGCCGTTGTCAGCCGCCTCTCGATGTCAGACGGCGGCGTCGAGGCGCATCGGTGACTCAGTCGGTCGCCGCGTCGGTATCGGCGGGCTCGAGATCGCTCTCGCTGTCGATGGCGTCGCCAGGGTCGACGTCACCCGTGGTTTCGGTGGTGCAGCTCTTCGTCGTGCCGTCCGTCACACAGCGATTGCCGTTGCCCGCGGTTATGCACTCCTGATCGGATTGGCACGCGTGACAGCGGCCACCACGACAGATCAGCGACCCGCACGCGAAGGCCGGCTCCCAGGCGATGCAAAGCTTGCCGAGCTCGCCCGAGGGTGACGTGCAGGCGCCGTTCTCGCAGAAGTTGCTCTCGCAGGCGAGGTCCTCGGAGCAGGCCGCCGAGAGAGCGAGCGGCTTCTCGAGGGGGACGCTGCCCAGGGTCGTCGGGCGCTTTGCCGCTTCGGTGTCGAACCCGCTCGATTGGCCGACGAAGAGCTGCTCGCCCTCGAGGCGGAGGATCTGATAGAGGGTCTTGCCCACGGTCGGGAGGTTGCCATCGAGGAGGAAATTTCCATCACCGCAGACGCCGGGGCAGGGATCGGGATCGGGGGTGTTCGTCCCGTTGCAGACTTTGGGCTCGAAGTAGCAGCACTGCACCACGTCCGAGACGTTCTTTTCTGCGGTGGTCCAGGTACCGAGGCTGCAGAGCGAGGCGTTGTTCGCGCTGGTCTGGGAGTCGCTCCCCGAGAGCGCTACCAGCAGGGCGACGTGGATCGATTCGATCGTCAGGTCGAGCTCGGTCGCCGTCTTTCCGTTGGTCGTGTTCACCTCGGAGCCGAGTCGAGCCGTTCCGTGAAAGCGCACCCGGACGACGGGCGTCGTGCACGCGGGTGGATCGTCACTGAAGAGGATGATCGTGATGTCCGCCTTGTCACCACTGAACGAGAGCTCGTAGCCGGTATTGTTCGCGCAGCGGCCGCGCCAGGTCCCTTCGAAGGGTGTGTTCACGTCGGCGGGGGCGTCGGGTACGGTGTCGTCGGTGGTGTCCGTCGACGTCGAGTCGCCAGGGTTCGACGTATCGCCCGTCAAGACCGTGGCACAGCGGCGTCCCGCTCCTTCGACCTCTTCGCAGACATCTCCGAGCCCCAGCGTGACACACTGTTCGTCGCTGTCACAGGAGCGGCAGAGCCCGTTCTGACAGACGTACGAGCCGCAGGTCTGCAGCGAAGCACCGTCGGTGCAGACTGAGCCGTATTGACCGGCGACCCGAGCGCAGACGTTCGAATCGCAAAAACCCGACCCGCAGGTCTTGTCCGAGCCGCATCCACTGCCGAGGGAGCCCGATTTCGTCCTCGATCCGCAGCCTGGCGCGGCGCAGAGGCAGGCCGTCGCGAACGCGACGATGAGTGTGATTCGGTTGAATTTCACCATCGGATCCTCCTCAGATGTGCTGGTCTTGTCGAACGTGGGTCCGTTGACCACGCGCGCGTGTCGTCAGTATAGCAGACGATCTCGACGATCCGCTTTTCTTTCCCGGCGCGGCGGACTAGAGTATGCCCTTCGTCGACAGCAACGCGGGAGGGCGACGATGGCTTCACGATCAGAATCGCATCAACAGATAGTCGAGCGCATCGCGGCAGACGTGCGCGAGCTGCGCAGCCACGGCGTGCCCGTTCACATCTACAAGGGCGGAGAGCACCATTTCGTGCCGCTTCCGGGTGACGCTCGCTTCCGCAGCCGACCGATCGACATCTCGGCCCTCGACCACGTGCTCTCGATCGACCGCGAGCAGCGGCTCGCCGTCGCCGAGCCAGGGGTCAGCTTCGCCCGGCTGATCGAGCAGACCTTGGCGCAGGGGCTCCTGCCGATCGTCGTGCCCGAGCTCGAGGGGATCACCGTCGGCGGCGCCGTGGCGGGCTGCTCCGTCGAATCGATGTCGTATAAATACGGAGGGTTCCACGATACCTGCGTCGAGTACGAGATCGTCGGAGGCGACGGGACGGTCCACCGCTGCTCCCGCGAGAACGAGGCGGATCTCTTCGAGATGATCCACGGCTCGTATGGTACCCTCGGAATCCTCACGTCGGTCACCTTTCGTCTCACCGAAGCGAAACCCTACGTCCAGCTCGAGTATCGCACGTCGCGCACGTTCGAAGCGTTCGAGGCGGATATGCGGGCGCAGATGGCCGCTGCCGACGTCGATTTCATCGATGGGATCGTCCACGGCCCCGATCAACTCGTGCTCTGCGTCGGGCGGTTCGTCGACCAGGCGCCCTATCTCAGCAACTATCGCTGGACGCGGATCTACTACCGCAGCACCGGCGAGCGCAGCGAGGACTACCTGACGACGCGGGACTACTGCTTCCGCTACGACACCGAGTGTCACTGGCTCACCAAGACCGTGCCGCCCCTCGAGTGGAGGCCCGTGCGCTTCGCCGTGGGGAAGCTGTTCCTCGGCTCGACGAATCTGATCCGCTGGTCGCGGCGCCTCGCGCGCGTCCTCGGGATGAAGAAGCGCCCCGACGTCGTGGTCGACGTCTTCATTCCGAGCCGCCGCTTCCGCGACTTCTTCGAGTGGTACGTCGCCGAGTTCGCCTTCTATCCACTCTGGATCGTCCCCTATCGGATGCCGCAGCCCTATCCCTGGCTCTGCGACGAGCTCGTCACGAGACAGAACGACGAGCTCTTCATCGACTGCGCCGTGTACGGCAAAGTGAACAATCATCCCGAGGTCGACTACTCGGAGCTGCTCGAGCGCAAGACCCACGAGCTCGACGGGATCAAGACGCTGATCTCGCGCAACCACTACACGCGCGAGAGCTTTTGGGAGGTCTACAGCCGCCCGAATTACGACGCGGCGAAGGCCAAGCTCGATCCGCACGGCGTCTTTCCCAATCTGTTCGAAAAGTTTCATCGCGTGAGCTGATTCGCTCACGGGCGGCGCTCAGTCCGGAAAGAGGCGTCGCGACGCCGCGCAAAATCCGCTGACGAGGTCCATCGTGTCTCTCACGGCGTCACACTGCGCCTCGTCGCCTTCGATCTCGAGAGCGATCAGCAGCCGCTCGAAGAGCCGGTAGACCGCGTCCTTCGGGAAGCCGCACGACTTGGCCTCGATCGCCGCGTCGCGCAGCGCCGAGTGGGGATCCGCCGCTCGTACGGCGCTGTGGAGGACGAGAGCGAGCGCTTCGGCACAGACGCTCTTCGAGAGGTAGTTCGGTTTGTCCAGGGTCGTAGCCGTCGTCGATGGGGGCTGGGGCTCGGTCACGAGTGCTCGTGCGTCGTCGAGGCTGAGGTCTGGGAGCGGACGCTGCTCGAGGCGGGCGCCGTCGGCGGGCGCTTCGTCACAGGCCCGTACGTGCGAGACGCCGAGGAACGTGAAGCGAACCTGCATCCCTGCGGGGTTCTCGTATTCGTCGCGCTGCTCGTGACCCAGCGTTCTGGCGCGCGCGAACGCCACGACTAACGTCTCAGCAGCGATGAGGACGGTATTGCGGTGGATCACGCAGCGTGGATCGCCTTCGACGTCGATGCGCACTACGATCTCCGCGATGTACCACCCCGAGCCGCCGCTCTCGCCCGAGCCGCTCGCTGCGCCGTCAAGGTCGATCGCTTCGTCGCACGGGCCGACCGATTCGATGAAGTAGAGCTCGGCGCCATCTTCGGGTTCCTCGTCGAGCCGATCGAGGGCCGCCAGCCCCAACGGTAGAGGAGCTGGCCCTGATTCGGCGCGGGCCGCGAGGCATCGTGCGCGTTTGCTGGCGGCGCCTGGCGATTCGGCGCGGAGCAGCCAGAGATCGATGCTGGCGGGTGCCTCGACGACGAAGGGTCGCCAGAGGACGACCTCGGCGAGGTACCAGCGTCGGTCGGGATCGCTCATCGCTCAGCCGAGGACCTCTCTGTTCGGGCTTCGGATTGACGCTGGTCGATCGGGTCGACAGCCGCCGATTTCAGCGGGCGGTTCAGCGCTCGATCCCGCACGGGATCCACTATACCAGGCTTGGGCGAGAGGACGAGTGGATTTCGTCGTCGCCGAGGCAGCTCGGCGAGAAAAAGAATGCAAAAAACACTTATCATTGATATGGGTGTCGCATTGGATTTCGTCGGCGACGGGGAGCGCCGCTTCGCTGTTTGTTTAGGTCGGGTAGCCGAGGAGGATTTGAAGCATGAGGAAGAGGTGGGATCGGAGCCGATGGACGCCGTCGGTTCGAGTGCTTTTGCTATCTGTCGCCCTGTTGGGGCATGCGCGGTGTGGGACGGACTTCAAAGGGGAGACGATCGTCGGCGATCCACGCTGCGTCGAGCTCTGTCGACCCGACCAACCCTTTGCCCCGGGCTACGGGAACGCCTGCAGCTCGGTGAGCGTCAAGAATTGCATCGCCGTTTGCCAGGAGCGGATCGCAGGCGCATCGACGCTGTGCACCTCCTGTCTGTTGGAGGGGGCCTTCTTCGACCAACCGACGGCTTCGGTGCCTCTGGTGTGCGAGCGCCAAACCGCCCGAGAGCCGGGCACGCCCGCCAAGACGGAATGCAAGGGGCGATACAACGGCGTCGTCTGCAAATTCACGAATGGGAACGACGCGGCCGAGATCAACTGCTACAAGCTTTGGTACCCCGAGCTCGAAGCGCAGATCTGCAAGCCGACGTTCGAGCCCATCTCGCGGTGCGCCGACGCCTGTCCGGCGCGGTAGCGATCCGGGGTGCGACTGTCGGAATGGTTTCTTGGTGTGGCGGTTGCGGCGAGACAATCGACAGACAGCCCTTCGCTATCGTGGACTCATCGGATCGACAAAACGCTTTGGCGTTTCAACCAGAAGGAGAGACCGATGAACTCACACGATACGGAACGTCGCTCGACATTGCCCTTCGCCCTCCTCGTGCTCGCGACCCTCGTCACCGCCGCTTGCAGCGGGGGCGGGGCGGGGGGAAACCTGCGCCGCCTCGCCGAAGAGTACAACCACCTCTCGTCGGCGGAGATCAAGGCGCGCCTCGATCGCCTCGACGCTCGCGAGCACCTCTTGCTCGACATCGTCGCGCCGACGTTCAAGGCGGGCGTGTTTCTCCACGCCTGCAGCGTCGACCCCGCGCTGCGCTGGACCGCCTCGGGTCAGCCCTACGATTGCCAGCGAGCGCAAAATGAGTACTGGCAGGCGCAGCAATGGGTCGTTCCCGGGACGAGCCTCGAGCAGAACGTCGAGCTCGATCGGATGAAGCTCTTGACCCAGCTCAAGTGCAGCTCGGGCGAGATCGACGCGGGCTCGTGTGCGATGTACCGCGGCGTGATGCAGCAGATCGACGGGAGCGTGAACGACACCAACACCGTGATCAACGCCAACATCGGCGGACAGTGCATCGTCGGCCGCGACGCTGGCTGTTACCCCTGAATCGTCGCTCAGTTGCTCGTCGCGCGCACGCAGCGCACGTAGTTGTAGATGCGGATGTCGTCACCCTGTGGACCGAAGCCGTGGGGATAGTCGGTGGGGTTGCCCTCCTTCGGGTCGCTGCGCTGGGCGCCGGCGCCGTGAACGTCGAGGAGCTGGTAGGTTCCGCTGTTCGGCGGCTGCTCGATGTAGCCCAGAGCGCGCCCGAAACAGACGTAGACCGCCTGTTTGCCCTGCGTATCGGTTGGTCCCTCTTTGTGCGTGGTGCTCGACCAGTAGTAGGACTCGATCTCGGTCACGCCGAAGAGCGGATCGATCGCGGCGCTGCCGGTCGTCTTTGGCGAGCGGCCGTAGTCGACGATGCTCTGCAGCTCTTTGGCGTTGGGCAAGCGCCAGTCGCTGTGGCCGCCGAGGTCGAGGGTCTCGCAATACGCCAGCGCGTCCTGCCACGAGACGGGCTGGCCATTGTCCCCCTGCTGCCAGACGAGGCCTGTCGCGTTGTCGGCGATCGTGCCGTCGCCGTTGTCGACGAAGGCATTCACTCCGTATTGGGCGTTGCCCCGCACGTATTTGACGAAGGCGGTGTCGTCTCCGTTCATCGTCGTGTGTACGTACTTCGTCGCCGACCAGTACTGGGCGTCGATCAATCGCTCGCCTTTGGTGCTGTCGCCGTAGATGAAGTCGAAAACCGTCGTGTCGAGGTAGGGCACCGACATCGCCTCGGTCATCTGCGAGCCGCCGCGAAAGTCGATCAGCGAGTAGAGCTCTTTGATCGTCGGCAGGCGCCAGTCGCTGTAGCCAGCCAGAGAGAAGCTCGCGGCGCCGTCGACGGCCTCGTTCCAGGT
>JAGQJP010000771.1 GCA_020430585.1 Myxococcales bacterium
GCAGCGAAAACGGGTGCGCGAGCTCGAAAAGAAGGTTGAGAAGGTCGCGCCTCGAGCGGGATCCGACCCGTTGCGCAAGCGCCTCGCCCCCGACCAGCTCTCGGTCGGCTCGACGGTCTTCGTGTTGAGCTTCGACGGCGCCGGCACGCTGCTCTCGACTCCCGACAACAAGGGGCGGGTCTCGGTGCAGGTCGGGGCGCTGAAGGTCACCGTCCAGGCCGACGAGCTCTTCGCTCCCGACCCGATGCCCCAGCCGCCTGCCGCGGACTCGCGGCGCAGCCGAGAGAAGCGCGCGTCGGCGAGTGCTCCGCGGAGTGCCGAGCTGGCGCCGGTTCCGCTACAAAACGCCGAGAACTCTGTCGATCTGCGCGGTTTCTCGGTGGACGAGGCGATTCAGCGGATCGACAAATACCTCGACGAGCAGCTCCTCGATGGCCGACTCGTGGTCTATCTGATCCACGGACACGGGACGGGCGCCCTCAAACGTGCTGTGCGCGACTACATCAAGAACGGCGAGCTGATTCGGACCTTTCGAGCCGGGGAGCCCGGTGAGGGCGGGGACGGCGTGACGATCGCCTGGTTGAACGCCTAGCGGGACCGCGCGTCTGGCAAGGGGCGCCCTGCCCTCGCTCAATCGATCTGGATCGGCTTGAGGGTGACCTTGCCGTCCTTGATCACGACGGCGAAACGCACGGCCTTGCAGTTGTACTTCTTCTTCAGCAGCGCCTCGTTCTTGACGAGCTTCTCGATGAACTTCATGTAGGTCACCTTCTCGCTGCTCTGACCGAGTTGCGAACGTGCGGTCACGTACTCGTTGTAGATCCGTTTGTAGTACGTCTCGGCCGGTTCCTGGGCCAATTCCTGCTTGGTCACGACCGTCGAGACCTGACGCGACGCCGAATCCGCCTCGCTCTTGGGAATCGGGCGCGCGCCGCTCGCCTCGTCGACGAACATCTCGTCGCTCCAGTCGCCGAGGGACTCGTCCTGATCCTCTGGGAGCGGGCGATCGAGGAGGATCGCCAACATGATGTTCAGGGACTGCGCCATCGAGCTCGGCAGCTCCTCGCCGTAGTCGAAGGGGAACTCGTAGTCGCGATTGCCGTTGATCAGCTCGTGGACGCCCTGGTCGATGCGCTTGAACGAGTTGACGTATTGGTTGAAGAACAGGTGGATGAAGACCATCCCGAAGACGAAGACGAGCACCGTCAAGAGCAGGATCCAAGCGCGCATCGAGGCGATCTTGTCCTTCAGCGAGCCGCGGTCGAGAACCAAGAGATAGCGAAAGTCGACGGGCTTGACGATCGACGAGACGCCGTCGTGCTTGGTCGGCGTCGAGTAATCGCTGAGGCGGTTGAAATAGGCGATATAGCCCTCGGCGACGAGCTTGACCTTCGACTCGCGCCGCCCGTTCCCGGCGCCGAGCAACGTCTTGAGAATGCCGTTGAGATAGGCCTCGTCACCCGAATCCTCGGCGCTGCTGGTGGCGATCTTGTTGTCGTAGACGTAGGCCAGCTTCTGCCCGATGATCGCCGCTTCCTTCTTCAGCATGTCCTTGCTGATCTGGCGGCCGAGGACGATCGCCCCCGCGAACTCCCCGGAATAGAAGACGGGGGCGACGGCGATGAAGAAGAAGCTCGAACGGATCGCGTCGTAGTGCACGCCATAGCGGATCGCCCCGTCCGAGACCTGAAGCACGGCGGGGATTTGCTTGCGCACCTCGAGCTCTTCTTTGCTCGGCCACTTGTCATCGTGATGCGCCGTGATGCCGTAGCCCTTGTTGTTGACGACGAGCACCAGGTTCGGTTTCTCTTCAGAGAAGACCGCGTCGACGACGTCGCGACGGAGGGACTCGTGGGTGAAGGTCTGAAAGCAGTTGAAGGTGTTCGGCGCGCAACGCACCAAGCGGTTGAAGATGCGCTGTTCGGCGTCCTTTCGCTCCGATTCGTTCCCCGGCTTGTTGCCGCCGATTCGTCCCGTCGCCGCAGCGACGATCTCCCGGGCGATGCGTCCGAGGGTCTCGCCGTGCACCCGCCGCACGTATCCATCCTGCTCTCGCTCGGAGATTTTCGAGAGCTCTTCTTGTATCTTTACGAGGGCCGGACGATTCCGCGACAGCACGCCGAGATAGGCTTTGACCGCGCTATTTGCGAGCAACGAGACCTGCTGCCGCATCTCTTGCCGCTCGAGCTCTTTGAGCTTGAGAAACGAGCGATTGGCGTGCTCGACGGCTCCTTGCAGCGACCCGTCGAAGCGATTCTCCAGCTCATTGACGAAGATATAGGAGGCCCCCCCCAGCAGACAAACCAACACAAAGTAAATCAGACTGATCTTTACCTTGAACATCCGCGGTCTCCAATTGGGGATTTTCTGAAGTGATTCCGATTGTAAGCAACCGCTCGGGGATAGTCAAAACTATTCCGTTTCCTGATGAAATCGGGTGCGCTATACTCCGGGTATGTCGATGGACGATGTCAAATCGGAAGCCCGGATGAAAGGGCTGTTCGCGATCGGTGGCCTGGTGGGCGCGACCCTGCTCTGGACGGTCTGGTGGCCGCTCGGTATCATCGGTACCGGAGTCGCCCTCCTGCTCGTCTACCAGTGGTTCTCTTTTCGCGCCAAATGGGGCATGAAGCTCTAGGGCGTTCGGGACATTCGCTCGGCTGCGACGTCCCCTGCATCTCGCCGACCCCGAGCCGCCCGACCTTCGGTCGCTACACCCCGCCTCGTGTTGGCACCTGCGTGTCGTCGGCCCTCCTGCGCTCGCCGTCGCACCGTCGGCCCTCCTGCGCTCGCCGTCGCACCTCCGGCGGCTAGCGGCCGAGACTCTCCAAAATCGCCTTCGCCGCTTCGTGGTTGCGGTCGACGGAGAGGACGCGCGAGAAGTACTCTTTGGCGCGGCGGGTCTCGCCCTGTTGCAGCATGATCCGGCCGAGGTTGAAGAAGAGCTCGACTTTGATCTCCGGCTCTTTGATCCGCGTCTGTTGGAGCAGCATCGTCTGATAGATCTTCAGCGCGTCGGCCCACTGCTCCTGCTCACAGAGCAGGCGGCCGAGGGAGACGAGGTTGGCGAGATAGCTCGGCGAATTGACGTTGGCGAGCTGCTCGTTGGCGATCTTGTAAAACTTGATCGCCTGGTCCTTCTCGCCGAGTTGCTCGTACACGCCGCCGAGCTGATGCGCCGTGCCATGGAGCTCTTTGAACTTGCGGTTGTTCCGCAGATAGTCGACGAGCCACTCGAGGTGGTGTGCCGCCCGCGGCAGATCGTTGCGATCGAGGTGCGCGGCCACCAGCGTCTCGACCAATTCGGGGCGGTTCGGATCGATGTCGAGGAGCCACTCCCCGTATTCGATGAAGCGCGCCGCGTTGTCGAGCCTCTCGCGACTGATCGTCGCCATCTCGAGCAGCATCTCGACCTTGTGTTCGGGCGTCTCCGCGCGCTCGACACGCTCTTCCATGCGCTCGAGCAGCTTGGACCACTCGCCACGCTCGCGGTAGATCCCCGCCAGCGCTTCGAAGGCGCCATGATCGTCGGGCATCAACACGCAGACGCGCAAGTAGCAAGCCTCGGCGCGATCGATGTTCTCGAGGTTGTTGCGATAGATCTCCGCCAACTGCTTGTAGCGCGAAGCGGCGAGCTCGTGCTCGGGGGCGATCGCCAGGATCGACTCCAGCGTCTCCGCCGCCTGCGCCCAATCACCATGGTGCTCGTGGATCGTCGCCATGATCCCCAATGCATTGATGTGACGGGGATTTCGGTCGAGAATCAGCTTCAGGGTCTCGATCGACTTGTCGTCGTCGTGAAGCTTCGAGGAGTAGACGTCGGCGATCCGCAGCCAGAAGGCAAACCGGTCTTCGAGCGACTCGCAGCCGTCGACCTTGTCGCCGTATGTCGCGATCAGCTCGGGCCACTGCTCGGTCTTCTCGTAGAGCCGAATCAGCTCGTCGAGGGCGTCCTCTTCGTCGGGGGCGATCTCGAGGATCGCCCGCAGATGGGGAACCGCGCCGCGCGCGTCCGAGAGCCGTTGCTCGGTCAGCTCGGCGAGGCGATAGAGCAGCGCCACCCGCGCCGAGCTCTGGCTCGTGATCTCCAGCTCGGACTGGGTGATCCACTGAAATTTCGGCCAATCCTCGGTCTGCTGATAGAGATCGCGCAGGGCGCTGATCGCGGACCGGTTCCCCTTGTCCAGCGACATCACCTCTTCGAAGGCCTCGATCGCGGGCTGGATCAAGCCCAGCTTGTGCCAGCGAACATCGGCGAGCTTGAGCTTGATCGCCACGTGCTCGGCGACGTCGGTCGCCACGTCGGATTTTCGCTCGAGCACCGCCGCCAGGTGCTCGTAGTCGCTTCCCGACTCGTGGATCTTCTCGAGGTTGTCCAGCGCCGGGCGCTCGGTCGAATCGATCCCGAGGATGTTCTCGTAGAAGGAGATCGCCTTCTCCGCGTCGCCGAGCTCTCGGGCGAGCTGGGCGATCTGATAGAACAGCGCCTTCTTCTCCCGCACCTCGAGCACGCCGCTGGCCTTGCGCTCGTAGATTTCGAGGAGCGAGTCGACCTTGTTCGTCCGCTTGTAGATGTCCTCGAGGGCGATCATCGCGTCGGGGGCGTCTCCCGAGAGCTGCAACAGCTCGGTGAACTGCTTCTCCGCGGCGCCGAAGTCGTGGAGCTTGTGTAGATACCAGTTGCCGAGGCGCGAGAGGTAGACCGGGAAGACCGGCTGCCCTTCGACGCGACCGCGGAGACGATCGACCGACTCGACCAATTCGTCCCAGATGTTGAGGCGCTGCGCCAATCCCTCGAGCTCGTCGAGCACGGCGACCCGCGTCGGATCTTCCTCGACCGCGTCGAGGTAGGCGTTGAACGCCTCGCGCTTGTTCGAGAGGTACTTGTCGTTGATCTCGGCGAGCTTGATGAAAGCGTTGGCGCGTTGCGCCTTGTCTTCCATTCGATTGATCATCAGCGAGAGCAACCAGACCAGCCGCGTCCAGTTCTTGTTCTGTTGATAGAACGGCTCGAGGAACTGCGCAGCCGAGGTCAGGTAGTCGGCGTTCTGCGCCAGCTGCTCGAGACGTTGCAACGTGTTGAGGTGGTCGCTCCGCTCGCGGAGCACCTGCTTGTAGAGCTCGAGGGCATCGTGGGGCTGATCGAGCCGCTCGAGGTAGACCGTGGCGAGGCGATATTTGATGTCGATCACATCCTCGCTCGCCGCGACCTCGAGCTGCTTGCCCAGAATCATTGCGAGATCACGCCAGTCTTGCCGCTTCTCGTAGAGGCGCGCCAGCGCGGCGAGAGCATCGCGGTTGAACTCGTCGAAGCCGAGCATCGTCTGGTAGTGCAGGATCGCTTTGTCGTCGTCGCGAAGTTGTGTCTCGTAGATCTCCGCCAGGCGCTTGTGGAGATCCCGCGCCTGATCGGGATCGGAGAGCATCCCCATCGCCCGCTCGAAGGTCTCCGAAAGTCGAGCCCAGGCACCGAGCCGCTGGGTCTGTTGCTCCAAGTCGCGCCGCACGTTTTCGTCGGTCGGCCGCAGCAGGAACGCCTGCGAGAGGTAGTTGTACGCCTCCTCGGGCTGGCGCAAGGCCTGCTCGTGCAGCCCCGCGACGCGCAGCAGCAAGGCGACGCGCTCCTCCAGATCGGCGATGTGATCGAGCTGAATCGCCAGCACGCTCGCCAGGTTCCGCGACTGACGCTTGCCCTCGTAGATCGGCTCGAGGGTGATCGCCGCCTGGAACCGCAGCGCCGGGTTCTCGAGCAGGCTCTCGATCTCGCGGATCGTCTTCTGGTGGCTCGGATTCCGCTCGAGGATCGACCGGAAGGTCTCGAAGGCGCGCTCGGGCTGGTTGAGCTGCTGCAGCAAGACTTGGCCCATCCGCAACCGCAGCTCTTCGAGCTGGAACTCGTTGGCCCGCGTGGTCTTGCGTTCGAGCGTTTCGAGCAGCCCCTCCCAGTCGGAGACCTCGTCGTAGAGCCGCTCGAGCGCGTCGAGCACCCGAGGCTCATCGGGGCGCAGTTGGTCGGCTCGACGCAGGCTATCGATCGCCCGCGCCGCGTCCTCTAGCGACTCCTCTTCGATCACGGCGCACTGGAGCAGCAGCTCGAAGCGTTGCTCGTCCGACTCGCTGTGGGTCGCCTGATGCTCGTAAAGCTCGACGAGCGAGAGGTGATCGTTGGCGATCTTGAACAACTTCTCGAGATTCTTCAGCGTCGCCGTCTCGGTCGGTCGAATCTCGAGCACGCGTTTGAAGGTGTCGACGGCGCGCGGCGTGTCGTTGAACTTCTTCTGATAGAGCTCGGCCAGCTCTTTGAGCGTCTCGACTCGAGCATCTTCGCTGTCGATGTACGTCGCCTTGGTCTCGAGCAACGTCGTCAGATCCTCGAAGCGGTATTCGCGGCGGGCGAATTTCTCGAGGGCTTCGAGCGCCTCGATGTGTCCCGGGTTGAGGTCGAGCACCTTGCGATAGTAGATGTCGGCCTGATCGTAGCGGCGCATCCGCTCTTCGAAGATCTTGGCGACCTTGATCCAGATCTCCTCCTGAAGCACGGGATTGTCGAGGGTCTCGGCCCCGCGCTTGAAGGAGTCGATCAGCCCTTCCCACATGCGATGCTTCTCGGCGTGCTCCTCCAGCTCGGCGATCCGCTCGGGGTTCGAGAAATCGAGGAGCGCCGCCTCTCGCAGATGCTGAAAGGCCGACTGCTGGTCGCGGGCGTAGTCCTGATAGAGCTCGACCATCTTGCGGTGCAGCTCGATCTGACTCGCCACGTCGCTGCGATGGGCCAGCTCGATCTGATAGATGTCGAGGAGCCTGCGGAACCCGCGCTGCGGCTCGTAGCACGCACCGAGAATCTCCGTGCAGCGCAGCACCGCGCTGGAATCCGGGTTGTCTCCGCTGTTCAGTCGGGCGAGCAGCGCCTCCAGGGCGGCGATCGAATCGCGCGAGACGATCTCGTTCGAGACCAGCTCGGCGAAGAGCTCGATCGCATCCGACGGATAGTCCGTCTTCTCGGCGATCGTCCGCGCCTTCTGCAACAACAGCTGCGCACGCGCCAGACGATCGTCGACGTGTTCCAGGCGATGCTCGAACAGGCCGACGAGCTCTGGCCACTGTTCGCCCTGCGTCAGCACGTACTCGAGTCCCTTGAACGCCTCGTAGTCCATCGGCGCGATCTCGAGCACGCGCTGGAAAGCGTTCCCCGCCTCGTCCAGCCGTTTGAGCTTGGCCCCACTGATCGCCGCGATCTGCATCAGGTGCGAGCGCTTCTCCTCGGCGTCGTCGGTTCCGTCGACGAGTTGCTCATAGAGGCCGACCAACTCCTCCCAGCGATTGAGCTGAACGTAGAGCTCGAGCAGCTCGGACTGGGCCGCCTCGTCGCGCGGATTGAAATCGAGCACCAGCCGATAGTGGTCGATCGCCCGCGCGGGCTGGGCCAGCTCGATGCGATGGATGTAGCCCAGCATTCGATGTAGATCGATGGCGTACTCGGACTCGGGCCCCGTCGCCAACGTCTGCTCATAGCGCTCGACGACGCGGTCGAAACCACCGAGGGTTCGCGCCAACACCCAGAGCTTCTGATGCAGATCGGAGCCGTGAGCGACCAGCGGCACCTGGCGCAACCGTGCCTCGAACGCCCCCTCCGGGTTTGCGAGGCGCTCTTCGTCGAGGATCGCCTGTCGTTCGAGATAGTCGGCCTGCTGGCGTGGATCTTCGATCTCGTCGGAATAGCGCGCATAGAGCTCCGAGAGCTTCGCCCACTCCTCGATGCCCTGGTAGTGCGGCTCGAGCAACTCGCCGAGCTCGATCACGCTGCCCCCTTGTGCGAGCATCTCCTCGAGCCAGCCGATCGCCCGCGGCTCACCCGGCATCCGCTCCAACACGCGCCGCAGGATCGGCAGCACCTCGTAGGGCCGCTGCAGCTGGCGAACGAGGATCTCGACCTCCTCGAAGAGTGTCTCGAAGAGCCCGCTCTCGGCGGTCAGCTGCTGTTCCTTCTGCTGCAACAGGACGAGGAGCTCGTCCCACTCGTTGTCCCCCTCGAGGATCTCGGCCAACAGGTCGTAGCATTCGAGCTGGGCGGGATCGATCGCCAGCGCCTCGCGCAACGGCGCGCGGGCATCTTGCGGTCGTTCGAGGCGCGTCTTGAGTACGAGCGCGCTCTTGAACAGCGCGGTGATCTTCCCTTCGTCGGACTCGGCGAACTGGCTCTTCGAGCGCAACACGTCGAGCAGTTTCTCGTCGTCGCCCGTGACCTCGTAGAGCGCCTCGAGCTCGTCGAGCAGATCGAGGTCGGACGCGAAATCGAGGCGCACCTCTTCCAACAGCTCGGCGGCGCGCCTGGGATTTTGCAGTCGGTCACGCTCCGTCGCCGCGGCGGTGCTGTTCAAGCGCCGTCGATCGTTCACATCGTCGGCGCGCGAGGCGCACTGCACGAGCGTTTGGGAGAACTCTTCGAGTCGGCCCAGCTGCTCGGCCAACCCGAACAGCCGCTCGACGAACTCCGACGAATCGGGCCGGAGCTCGAGCACCTTCCGATAGGTCTCGAAGGCGTCGGCCTCGGCGCTGAGGGCGCCCGTCTGCAGCTCGGCGAGGGCGAGCAAGATCTGCACGCGCTCCTCGGGGTCGTCGGCGGCGTCGAGCATTCGCTGCTTGATCGCCAACAGCTCGGCGAAGTTACCCTGCGTCGCGTAGGCCCGTTCGAGGAGCGGTAGGACGATGTGGCGCGTGCGGATGTCGTTGCCCAGCTCGTCGAGGGCGGCCAGCGCTGGGCCGTACTGTGGGTTCTCGGTGAGCACCTGCTCGTAGAGTGCGATCGCCCGATCGATGTCGAGCAGCTCGTCTCGGGCGACCTTCGCCATATCGCAGGCCAACGCCCAGCGACTCTCGGGATCCTCGACGAAGCTGCGACCCTGGTCGAGCAGGTTGTAGAGGTCCTCCCAACGCGCCGTCTCGCGATAGAGCCGCTCGAGGGCGCCTAGGGCGATCTCGTTGCGTGCGTCGATCGATCGCACGCGATCGTAGAGCCCGATCGCCCGCTCGACGTCGTGGAGATCGTGCTCCTCGATCATCCCGGCGGCCAACAGGTGAACGACCTTCTCGGCGTCGCTCGCCTGCAGCTCGACGAGATCCATGTGGCAGCTCGCCACGCGCTCTTTGTCCCCCGCCGCTTCGTAGAGCGGAATCAGCGCCGAGAGCGCGGGTTCGTACGAAGGGTTTTCGTGCGGGTCGGCGACGTCGAGGAGCTCGCGATAGGCCTCGATCGCCTCGTCGTTGCGCTCCAGCTCGGCGAGCTTGATCGCCGTCTGGTGCACCACCGCCCGCCGCTGCGCCGGATCTTCCTGAGCGAGGGCTTTCTTGCGCCAGATCTCGATCAGCTTCTCGTCGTCGCGGCGCTCGAGGTGCAACCACTCGAGGGCGGTGAGGGCGATCGTCGCCGTCGGGTCCGAATCGAGAGCGCGCTCGTAGAGCTCGATCGCCCGCTCGGGTTTCTCCAGTCGATTCTGATAGATCTCCGCAATCTCGCATAGATACTGGGTCTCGTGCGGTTCGATCGCGGGCTCGAGGGCAGCGACGAGCGAGTCCCAGGCCTCGAGGGTCGAGCCGATGGCGATCACCTTCTCGACGCACTCCTTGTCGTGAACCGGGAAGGCGAGGGCTCGCGTGTAGTAGGCGAAGGCCTGCTCGAGGTTGTCCAGCCGCGTCTCGTACAAGAGGCCGATGTCGCGCAGGAGGGTGAATTGGTCGAAATCGGAACCGCGCTGCTCGGCGAGGTAGTAGAGCACGTCTTCGAACAGCCAGGCGAGCTTGAGCGGTTCGTCCTGCTCATCGTAGACGGGCTGTACGAGGCGGACGATCTCGTCGGCCAACAGGTCGTAGTGCGGCAGCTCCCGTCGTCGCAATAGCGCCTCGAGCGCGGCGACCGTCGCCTCGTGCGTCGGATCGGTCGCCAACACGGCGCCGAATTCGCGCACCGCCTCGTCGACGTTGTTCAGCTGGTCGCGATGGAGCACCGCCAGCGCGAAGTGCAAATCGGATTGCGCCGCGGCGTCTTCGGTGAACGAGAGACGTCGCTGCAACAACTCGACCGTCTCGGCGTAGCGCTCGCTCTCTCGGTACATGCGTTCGAGAGCGTCGTAGGCCGCCAGATTGGCCGGGTCGATCGCGAGAATCTGGACATAGAAGGGCTCGCTCTCGGTGGGTCGCTGAAGCTCGTCTTCGAGCAAGGTGCAGAGCGAGAGCAGAAGCGGCACCTTCTCCTCGGGGTCCCAGGTCAGGTCGAGCCGTTTCTGCTCGGTCTCGAAGAGCTCCTCGAAGCGATCGAGGGTGCGCAGGAGCAGCTCGAGCTGCATCAGCACGTTGAGGTCCTGCGGATCGAGATCGTGGGCCGCGTCGAAGGTGCGCAGCGCCTCCTCGGGATCGAAGAGCTCGTCCATCTGGAGACGCGCCAGAACGACCAAGAGTTGCTTGCGTCGATGGTCGTCTTCGAGGAACTCACCGCCGTCCGGCTCGCTGATCAACCCCGTCGCCTGGCGAAAGGCGCGGACGACCTCGGGCAATCGCTGCAGCCCGCGGGCGTTGTCGAGCAGGCTGTTCCAGAGCTCTTCGTCGTCGGCCTCGACCCGAAACCGCGCGAGCTGCTTGTCGAAGGCGTGACCACGGCGTTCGAGGCGCTCGCCGTAGAGCCGCTCCAGCTCGCGCAGCAGCTCGAGTGTGCGCAAACGATCCGCGCTGTAGCGCAGCTCGACCTCGAGCACGATCGCCAGCTTCTCGGCGTCGTCGGCGTCGCGATAGAAGCGCTCGAGGAACGCGGCGACGCCCTGCTCGACGTCGGGATTGGAGAGCAGGCTCTCCATCGTCCCCAGGGCGCCCTCGTGGTCGGGCTTGACGTTCAGGACATCCTTGAAGATTTCGACGGCGCGCGGGATGTCGCCGAGGCGCTCTTGGACGAGCAGGCCCATCTCGAACTTGAGGTCGAGGAGCTCGTCGCCCGCGACGTACCTCAGCTCGTGCTGATGGATTCCGAAGAGCTTCTCCCACTCTTCGCTGACGGCAAAGGCGCGCTTGAGGCCATCGATCGCCAACCGATCCGAGGGATCGATGTCGATCATCGCTTCGTAGGCCTCGATCGCCTTGGTCGAATCGTAGATGATGTTCTCGTAGATGTTCCCGAGCTGCTCGAGGCAGGCGCGCCGCTCGTCGACCGGCAGATCGAGCGCGAGCTTGCGCGAGAGGATCTGCTCGAGCGCCTGCACGTCCTGCGCCCCAGCATAGAGATTCTCCAACGCCTGCAGCGCCTCGACATGGTAGGGGTCGAGGGCGACGACCTCGCGATAGTATCGGCTCGCCTCTTCCATGTCGCCGACCTGGTTGGCCGCCATCTCGGCGATGCGGAACATCAGCCGCACCCTCGCCTGCTCGTCGGCCACTTCGTCGAGGACGTCGCGATAGACGATCAGCAGATCGAGCCAGCTGTCGGATTCGGCGGCGAGGCGCTCGAGGTCGTCGACGATCCGCAGATCGCCGTGGGCGATATCGTAGGCAAAGACGCGGGCACACCAGTGGAAGGCGCTCTTCGGATCGCCGAGCTTCTCTTCGGCGAGCGACATGTTGTCCAGCGACAGCTTCCGCTGCTCCTCATCGGACTCGGCGTGCTGCAACAGCGCCTCTTGGGCATCCATCAACGAGGCCCACTGCGCCGTCTCCTGGTAGTAGCCGATCAAGGTCACGAGCTCGTCGCGATTGTCCGGGTCGAGCCGCCAGATGCGCTCTTGAACCGCCGCGGCTCGATCCTTTTGGTGCAGCTTCGTCTCGTAGACGGTGACGAGCTTCTTGTTCAGCTCGATCCGCCGTTCGAGCTCGGACTCACGGCTCTGCACCTCGTCGATCAGTTTGGCGAGACCTTGATAGTCGCCGCGAGACTCGTAGAGCGCCTCGATTTCGGGCCAATCCTGTCGCTTGACCGAGGCTTGCACCAGTGTCGACCGCGCCCGCGGGTGGTCGGGCTCGATCTCGAGCAGCTCGCGATAGATCGCCTCGGTGCGCTCGTGCTCGTTCGCGCGCTCCAGCTCGTTCGCCAGCTGCTCGTAGAGCTCGAGCTTGCGCTTGCGTGAGTGGGCACCGTCGATCCGCGTGCGATAGACCGTCGTCAGCTCGTCGTATTCACCCCGAGAGCGCAGCAGCTGGATCAGCGCGTCGAAGGCGCGGTCGTTCTCGGGCTTGAGGTGGAACAGACGTCGCCAGTGCTCGAGCGCCTCGTTCGGACGGCCGAGATGCTCGGTCGCCAGGACCGCGAGCTCGAAGAGAATCTCTTCTTGTGCACCATCGCCCTCGACGAGGGCCAGCTCGGCGAGATAGGTCTCGTAGAGCCGCGTCAGATCGTGCTTGGACTTGTAAATCTTGCGCAGCTGCCGCACCACCGCCAGATTCGACGGGTCGAGACGCAGCAGCTCCTGAAGCGCTGGAATCGCCTGCGCGGGATTGTGGATGCGCTCGATCCAGAGCTCGGCGATCTTGTGGAACAGCTCGATCAGCACGTCGGCGTCGTCGGTCGCTTCGACCTTCTTCTGCAGCACGTGCACGAGCTCGCGCCAGCGTGCCTTGTCTTCGTACTTCTGGGCCAGCGAATCCAGCGCCGTCAGGTTGGTCGGAGAGAGCTCGACGATCTTGTTGAAGGTGTTGATCACCATCTCTTCGATCGGGAGCTTTGCTGGGTCCTGATAGACCTCGATCACCTTGAAATAGAGGTCGACCTTCTCGTCGGTCCGGTCGAGGGAGAGACCGTCGATCGTGCGGTGCAACACCTCGAGGAAGGCGTGCCAGCGGCCGGTCCGCTGATACAGGTCGGCGAGGCGGTCCTGGATCTCGGCGTTGTCGGGTGCCAAGGAGAGCACGCGGCTGAGCGCCATGATCGCCTTGTCGTCGTTCTTGAGCTGATGCTGGGCGATATCGGCGAGCTCGAGGGCGATCGCGATCTGAGGATCGCCCGTCGCCTTCTGGAACTTCTGCTCGAGGACCGTCGAAAGGTGCAGCCAGTCCTGGGTCTCGCGGTAGTAGTGCTCGTAGAAGTTGACCACCAACGGATGCTGCGGCGCCATCGAGCGGACTCGCCGAAAGGTTCGCTCCGCCGCGGTGGTATCGCCGAGCTTGCGCCACTGCAGCATTCCGACCTGCAGGTAGAGCTTGAGC
>JAGQJP010000772.1 GCA_020430585.1 Myxococcales bacterium
AGGCGTTTCATCGTGGACTCCAGGCTCTGTCGGTTTGTTCGATGCTACCATCGAGGCTGCGCGGCCGTCAACACCCAGGCGAATGGCGAGTGCGGCGACTCGCGACGGGGTCGCAATGACGCCGCCGATATGCTACCGTGTTGACATCGATCAGCACAGCTCCGGAGGAACGATGCGATGAGACGTCCCCGCGATTTCGGCCGCACCGTTTTGGTCGCCGTGTCCGCTCTGATCCTCGTGGCCTGCGGAGGTGGCGGCGCGAGCCAATCGGATGGTCAGACCGGCGGCGACGCGAGCGCTGACGCGACGCGGGGCGTCGACACCACGCTCACGGAGACCGTCGAGGTCGCCAACGTCACCCTCCGGGCGGACGTGCGATCTGGTCGGTGCGGTGGCGCCCGTGCTCTATCTGGCCTACAGCGACAAGGGATTGCTCGTCGCCGGTGCGACGCAGTATGGCTGGCTGGAGAAGCCGATCGTGCTCCTGCCGTCGATCACACGTGACGGCATGCGCTGGAGTACGTCGGGCTTTCCGGGCGCGGCGCGGCCCGAGACGATCGAGCTCACGCTGAAGAACGTCGGCGAGCGTCCGACGGGCGTCGGGCCCCGGGAATTCTGGCAGCTGAGCGTGCAGACGAACGGCACCCCGCTCGTCCCCGGCACGACGGAACAACAGTTGCTCAACATCCTGCTCGCCCGTGGCCTCGGTCCGGCCCACCGGCAGAGGTTGAGCGGCGTCGACGGTCCGCCGATCGAACGGCCCCTGGCGTCGACCGCGCAGCCGCTACCGACGGAGGCGATCCCGATGCAACTGCCTGATTTCGGGCCGGAAAACTCGCCGATTCGATTCTCGCTGATGCAACGACCGGGCGAGGCGCCGATGTTGCTGGTGAGAGCCTACCTGCCCTGCGGGAGCAGCACGCCGCAGAATCCCCGCTGCGAAACGAGCGTCTGCTACACACTGGGCGACGACCGAACGTTGAGCAGCGTGCCCGAGAGCACAGTCGCGCCACAGATCGGCAATCTGCTGCTGACGATCGATGGCAGCCTCTGTCCGCGTAGCGCCAGCGCGCCGTACTACCAGGGATATAGCCCCGCCTACTCGCTACCGCTCTCGGAGGGGGTCTACTTCTACCCCGCCAGCCCGGTGCTCGGATCGACACTCAACACCTACACCCTGCTGGGCGACGACAACGACGTCCCGTTTGTCTGGCTCGCCGACGGTGTGAGCCTCCGGCTCTATGCCTGGGAAAAGCCGTTGGACACGTGGGAAGGTGCGCTCGCCCGGCTCTACTCCGTGCAGCGTGCGCTACGGATACGACGGCTCGCTGGTCGCAACGTTCACAAATGTGTTGATGTTCGTCGAGCCCGACGGCCTGAAACCGCTGCCGGCAATGCCCGAGACGCTCAAGGATCGGCGCGTGGTGCTGTTCGTCCGCGGACGCGACATCGACATCGCGTTCCTGGACTCGCCCTACGATGGGTTCATTCGCCTGCCACACCAATGAGCGGAGCCCTGCTGATCTCGACGCAACCAATCGATCGGCCGACGAGAGGATAGAGTGACGATGACAGATATGCCGCCGACGCCCTGGGAGATGATAGCCGAGAGACGACGAAAACGGATCGTGTGGGGATTGTGGCTGGCAACGTGGCTCCTGCTGCTCGCCGGCCTGGTGAATCGCGCCTTCTGGGGCCATGTCGTGTTGTTCTCGGGCCTGCACGCGGTGCTCTTTTTCGCGCTCTTCCGCTTCCACGTCGAGCCGTTTCCGGTGCAGGTGCGAATCGCCTACTTCGCTCTGGTCGCCGTCGGCACCTATGTGCCCTACATGGCGATCCTGATGTACCTGACGATCCTCGGGCTGGCGACCAATCTGTTCATGGGCTACTGCCCCCTCGCTCGCACGGTGTTCCTGTTTCCCTGGAACCGCGAGGAATCATTCAGTCTCGACCTGTTGAGACGCGTGTTTTTCTCGCCGCCCGTGGCGGGACGATTCAAGCCGAAGCCGCACTGACCGTGACCATCGACCTATCGCGCACGGCGTATTGGCTGAGACGAGATTGGATGTGGTTGTGGTCGCCGGCGCTGTGGCCGAACGTGTCGTTGCACGACGGGCTAATCGCAGACCGGACTCGCCTCCATTTTTGATGGAGCGGTCCAGCTTGGCTCGGAATCACGAGCTGGAGCGTTCCTTGCGCGCGCCCGTATGGTACAATCGATCGATCTCGGAAGCGATGGCACACGGCGTGGGATGGGTGGCCGATGTGAGACACGATCGAGACGCGGGATTTGTCTGCCCCTTCTGTGACGCGGCGTTGGCGCCCGCGACGGTGGACGCTGGGGCGTGCTCGAGCTGCCATCGCGCGCTCGAGGTGTGCGAGCGCTATCGACTGCGGGAGGTGCTCGGGCGCGGCGGAATGGCGAGGGTCTATCTCGGCGAGGACCGCGACGGGAGACGCGTCGCGGTCAAGGTGCTCGGGCTCCGCCGCGAATCGGCGGCCGACGACGGCGACGACGACGGCTGGGCGACCTGGGAGATGTTCGAGCGCAGCTCGCGCGTCCTCAGCGGGCTTCAACATCCGAATCTACCGCGGGTCTTCGCCTTTGCCCGAGAGGCCGACCGGCTGGTGCTGGTCCGCGAGCTCTTCGATGGCGGCACGCTCGCCGAGCGCATCGCCGCCGGTCGCCGTTTGGAGGCAGCGGCGATGCACCGCCTGGCCGACACGATGCTTCAGCTGCTAGCCTACCTCCACGGTCTGGTGCCGCCCGTGATCCATCGCGATATCAAGCCCGCCAACATCATGTTTCGCACGATGGCGGACTGGGATCCCGTGCTGGTCGACTTCGACACCGTCGCCGCGCCCGAGGGGCTGCGCAGCGGGCTAACCATCGTGGCGAGCCTCGGCTACTCCGCCCCCGAGCAGCTGGCGGGCGAGGCCAGCCCCGCTTCGGACCTGTACGAGCTCGGCGCGACGCTATTGCACCTGGCGACGGGCACGCCGCCGGAGAAGCTCCCTCGGCGCCACGGACGATTCGAGCTCGACGGGGCGCTCGACGAGCTGGATCCCGCACTGCGCCAGGTGCTGACCCGGCTCGTCGAACCGGATCCTGACGAGCGCTACGGCCATGCCGACGGCGCCCTCGCCGACCTGCGCCACGAGCCAGCGGTACGCGAGGCGCCTGCGTCACCGCCGTCGCTCTCAAAATCCGCAGAGTCGCGGCGTCCCAGCCTGCGGACCGTGCTGACGATCGCAGCGGTGCTGGTGTTCTTTGGGTTGATCATCTTCTTGTTCGCGCGCGGCGAATCGTCTCACATCAAGAGCGAGCGACGCGACTGCGACAGCCGGGTCGCGAGGGCCTGCTGGCGGCTCGGCACCCACTACGAAAATGGTAAAGGGGTCACGCGGGATCTGCCGCGCTCGGTGCGCCTCTATCGCAAGGCCTGCGAGTTGGGCTACGGGCTCGGCTGCGCCTTCCTCGCCGACATGCTCTCCTGGGGCAAGGGCACCCTCGTCGACGCCCAGGGCTCGACCGCGGCCTATCTCAAGGCGTGCAAGATCGGGCACCTGCGCTCCTGCGCCGCGGCCTGCTGGCGGGTCAAGGAGGGAACGGGCACATCGGCGGACCCGCTCCGCGCGCGCACGCTCTGCGAACGGGGCTGCAACGGTGGCGACAGCTACAGCTGCAACAACTTGGCCTTGTTCTACAAGCACGGGGTGACCGTTGCGCGGGACCTCTCCCGCGCCGAGAGGCTTTTCGACCTCGCGTGCCGCAAGAAGGACGGCGCAGCGTGTCACAATCTCGCCGAGATGGTCCGCCAGCGCAACCCCTCCCGGGCGCGGGCGCTCGACCGCCAGGGCTGCAAGCTGAAGAACGCCGCCGCCTGCACCGCCGTCAAGAACGGGCGCTGATCGCGCTACGCCAGAGACTGGAACGGGGCTCCAAAGCGGCTGCGCGTGCGCTGCCGCAGCGTCTTCGATCCACGTCAGGGTTGCGTCGCTCCGAGCGTCGGCAGCTTCGGAATCGGGGCGGATGCGAGGGGCTCGCAGCTCGTGGTGTAGTCGTAGGTGCAAGCCATCACGTCGATCTTCGTCTCTTCGAACTTGATGTCGACGAGCTTGCGCGTGCGGCTGGCGCTCCAGCCGTTGGCGAAGTAGCTCTTTTGCTCGTCAAAGGTGCGTATGCCGGCTTCGTTTCGCTCGACGTGCTCGACGAGCTGGCCGTCGGCGCGGTACGTCCACCACTCGAGCGACCGCAGCACGTCGCCGTTGCGCATCGCGATCTCGGTCAGCACGTTCAAGCTCGGATGGTAGCTGTAGCTCGTCGTCGCGTCGTCGATCCCGTCGCCGGTCCAGTCCATGGCGCTGCTGAGCAGTCGATCGTCGGCGCCGTAGACCCGGCGGGTGATCGACAAGACGAGGCCAGCGCCCGAGAGCGTCCGCGTCTCTTCGATGCGCTTGCCATCGGCGAAGAGGGTGCTGATCTGCGAGTCGAATGTGCCGTTCGCATCGAGATCCAGCTCGCGCAAGACCACGCGGCCCTGATCGTCGCGTGTCAGCCGCTCGATCCGATCGACGATCCCGTCGTCGGTCCAGTCGGTGGCGACGAGCTCGCCCGTCGGCAGATCGGTGATCGTGAAGCGCGTGACATGGTCCGCCGTGCCGTCGCCGTCGTCGTCGCGCTCGCGGCGAATCAGTCGGCCTGCGGCGTCGAAAAAGCTGGTCTCGCTCCCGACGAGCTGGTCGTTCTCGTACCAGCGTTTCTGCTTGGCCTCGCCCGAGTCGAGATAGTCCGTCTCGAAGCGCTGGATCAGCGAGCCGTCGCCATTGACGTCGACGAGCGTGCGGACGAGGCGACCGGCGCCATCCCACTGTTGGGTTTCGACCTCGTCGGCGGTTCCGTCGTTGTTGCGGTCAAACTCCCGTCGGATCACGCGCCCCGCCGCGTCGTACCACAGGCTCTCGCTTCGCTCGTAGACGCCGTCGAGGTTCGCGTCGCTTGAGAAGCGCCGCCAGACCAGCGCCCCGTTCGGACCGTAGGCGTACTCGTTGCGAGACGAGTCAGCGCCGAAGAACGACACTCCCGGTTTGCGCGTCTCGATCAGCACCCGCCCGTCGCCGTCGACGACCCACTCGGTGGTCATCGCGATCTCGTCGTCCCGCCGCGGGAAGCGGCAGATCTCGCGGACCCGACAGCGCGCGCCCCCATCGACGACCAATTCGGGCAGGCCGTTCGCGGTGGTGCTCGGCGCCTTGTCCGGCGCTCTCGGTGGGCGCGTCGGCTGTCGCGGCGGCCGCTCGTCGGTCGGTTGGGGGTGCTCGCGCGGCCTCGTTTCCCGTTGCGGCACCGTCTCTCCGCGCGGCAACGTCCTACCCACGCTCGACGTCGGTTGCTTCACCTGCCCCGTCGCGCCTCCGATCGTCACCGTCGGATCGACGCTCTTCGACGACTCGCTCCCACAGCCGCTGCCGACGACCAGCGCCACCCATACGATCATCAAATGTTTCATCTCGGCCCTCCTTGCCTCTCTTCGAAAGAGAATAGGGGCTCGTTCCGAAAATCTCCAATGATCTTTGGCTATTAAAATCGATAACCGATGCGTATGGATGCTGGCGACGACCTCGATCGGCTCAGCTCTCGCTGCGCGGTTTCTTGCCGAGCTCGGCGAGGGACTCCTTGAGGGCGGCGAAGGCTTTGGCGCCGATCCGCTGCTCGAGCTGCTTTTCGACCGTCATCGCGGCGCCGAGACTCGCGGCGACGCGTTCCAACCCGAGGCTGGTGAAGCTGATCGTCTTTCCCCGCTTGTCCTCGGGGTCCGGTTGGCGACGGATCAGGCCCTTCTTCTCGAGACCCGCCAGGACCTGACTCACCGCCTGCTTGGTCATGTTCAGGCGCCGCGGTAGGTGCTTGGTGCGGATTCCGCTGATGCAGAGCTGAGCCAGCGTGCGCAGCTCGAG
>JAGQJP010000773.1 GCA_020430585.1 Myxococcales bacterium
CGGCGCTGATCACCCGCGGCGCGCGGATCTCCTCGCCGTCTTTCATGCGCACGCCGACCGCGGTGCCCTTCTCGACGATGATCTCCTCGACGTCGGCGCGGATCCGCGTCCAACCGCCGGCGTTTGCCACCGTGCGCAACAAGGTGCGAGCGATCTCCTTGGCGCCACCGATGGGATAATAGCCGCCGTGGAGGAAGTGCTTGACCACGAGCGCCTGTATCGCAAAGGACGAGCGGCTCGGCGTCGAGCCGTAGTAGCCCCACTGGGCGGCGAAGAGCGAACGCAGCTTCGGATTGTCGGTCAACGTCGCCAGCTCGGGTGCCGTCCGCCGACGAAACCAGGTCTCCGCCTCTGACGCGAGCAGGCGATTGGCCACGGGCGCGCTCCACTGCGGGAGAACGCGGGCGAAGTAGTAGCCGCGCATCGAGCCGCTGACGCGGCGCACGAGGTCGAGATAGCCGTCGATCGCGCCGACCTCACTCGGAAACGCCTCGACGAGGTTGGCCCGAAACTGCTGTGGCGAGTCGGGGAAGTCGATGCGGAACTCGTCGGGGAAGTAGAACTCGTCGTAGACGGGTCCGAGGCTCGCCCACTTGAGATCACCGTCGCTCAGCGCAGCCAACACGCGCCCCGGCATGCTGCGGGTCGTCACCTCACCGACGGCGTGAACGCCGACATCCCAGACCCAGCTCTTGCGCTTGAACATGTGGGTGAAGCCGCCCGGCACATAGTGTTGCTCGAGCACGAGAACGCGCTGTCCGAGCTTGGCTAGCATCGCCGCCGTCGTCATCCCGCCCATCCCCGAGCCGATCACGATCGCGTCCCAAGGGCCGGGTTTTCCCTTCTTGTCCCAATACTTGTCGCTTTGTCTTTGCTCGTCGTTCATCTCGCGCCTCGCGTGGTTGGCGATGCTGCCCGTTCTATCCAAGGGCTCGCCTTCGTGTCAATCGCTTCTTGGCGGCGTCAGTAGAACTGATAGCCGACCCAGATCTGGCCATAGAGGTGCCAGTCGTCGCGCTTTGCCGGTGTGTCGACCTCGGGACCGACAAAGACCGCCGAGTAGTGCAGGTCGACGTACTTGAGGTCGAATTTGAGGCCGATCTGGGCGTGTGGCACCCAGCGGATCATCTGCACGGTATGCGGGTTCGGCGCGAAAAGCGCCCCTTGGAGCGTGGCGTCGCGAAAGACGTGCGCCGCTTCGAAGCGGGCGAAGAAATAGACTTGGAAGAAGTCGAGGAAGCGCCCCTCGTCCCGTTTCCCGTGCTTCCGATCAGCCGGCTGCTCGGCGAAGACGCGGGCGGCGGAGAAACCGTGGGAGATGTAGCCGATGCGAAAGCCGAATCCGCCAGCGACGTGGCCCCAGAAGGTGCCCAACGCGGCACGAGCCGTGAGCGAGGCGTCGAACCAGTGATGCGTTCCCAATCGGGTGCGCAGACGCGTCGCCTCGGTGAAGAAGCGCCTCTCGTAGCGAAGGCGGAGATTGACGATCAGCTCCTCGCCGATCTGATGGTCCCACCCCCAGGGCTGTGTCGGCGCCGGGACGAACTTGTGCCACCAGACCTGGACGTAGCGCGCCCCGGAGAGATTCCCGGTAAATCCCAGCATCAGCTCGCCCGTGAGGCGCCACGTCGGCGTCTCGTACTCGAAGCCGAGCCCGATGTAGGCCAAGCCGGCCCAGGGGCGCTCTTGCGGTCGAATCGCCCGGAACTCGATCTCGTCGGGGGTCCAGAACATCTGGCCGATGGCGACCACGAAGCGCAAGCGACGGAAGTCGAAGCCGCCCGCACGGCGCAAGACGCAGACGCCGGTTCGGGTTTGGTAATCGCCGTCGAGGCAGAAAAAACGCCGCGGCGCGGGAAAATGAAAACTGATCCGCGCACCCCAGCTGTAGTTCTCGTCGCTCGTGAAGTCCGTGAAGGCGTCGTTGTCGAGATCCGTGCGCAGCTCGTACTTCAACTTGGCCTCGCTCGCCCGAGGGGTGCTGACCACGAGCAACACGAGCAGCCCCATCAGCATCGGCGTGCATCGCGCGGCGTCCGCGAGTCGGCGCAGAGCCGGAGACGAGATCGGGGTCGGCGATGCGACGGTCGAGCGTTCGAACACGAAAACTCCCTGAAATTACGGCCCCTATGGGCGAGCCGGACCACACTAGCACAATTTGGCGCCGCTGGCATCCCTGTCGCCGCGCGACCTGTGATCGAGCCACCGCGGCGCGAGGATCGTTCGTTTTGCCTCGCGGATCGGCGACGCTGAAAGAGGCAAGCCGCATGGGGCCCGCATCGTATCGATCGATCAGCGCCGACGAGGCTCGAGACAGACACCGGGCCCGTAGTCCCGCAAGCCGACATGCCCGTAACGCACGGTGGTGACCTGCGGAGCGATCCTCCACTTGATCCCTTCGGCGACACAAATGCAGAGCATCGCCGCCGCCAGAGCGCCGATCAACGCGCGGGACAATCCCCGGTCGCCCTCCGGCTCCTCGAGGCGGATCCAGAACGGCATCACCATCAGCAACCACGCGCCGTAGAGCAATGTGCCGAACCAGAGCCCGAACCGGAGATCGTCGAAACAGTAGAGGCTCTTCATGAACGGATTGGCGTTGAGCAAGCTCTCGAGGAGGGCGATCGCGAAGGGGAGCAGCCCGACGGCGACGCGGAAGAGCCAGATCGAACGGCGTCGCAGCCAGCGCGCGAGGAATCGGTAGCCCAGCGTCATCAGCGCGTAGTAGGTCGCGAAATAGGCGACCGTCACGAAATAGAGGAAGAGGGGCACGTGATTGACGTTCCAGCGTGTCGCAAAGCCGTAGTGGGCGTGCAGCACCTCGTAGAAGTAGGCCGTGCCGAAGTAGTTCATCAGGAAGGAGTA
>JAGQJP010000774.1 GCA_020430585.1 Myxococcales bacterium
ACCGGCGCGCAGGAGCAGCTCTACATCGAGCCGCAGGGCGTGATCGCTCGCTTCGACGAGCAAGGGGGCCTTACGATCTGGGGCTCGATGCAGTGCCCCTACTATATACACAACGCCCTGAAGATCCTCTTCGGCCTCGGCGACGACGACGTGCGCGTGATCTGGTGCACCACGGGCGGCGGATTTGGCGGCAAAGAGGAGTATCCCTCGATGATTTCGGCGCACGCGGCCCTGCTGGCGCGCAAAGCGAAACGCCCGGTCAAGCTGATCTACGATCGCACCGAGGATATTCGCGCCACGACGAAGCGACACCCCTCGCGCACGACCCACCGCACCGCGGTCGACGCCGACGGACGGCTGCTGGCGATCGACGTCGACTTCGTGATCGACGCTGGGGCCTACATGACGCTCTCGCCCGTCGTGCTCTCTCGCGGGGCGATCCACGCGGCGGGGCCCTACGCCTGCGAAAACGTCCGCATCCGCGCGCGTGCCGTGGCGACCAACTTCCCGCCCTACGGCGCCTTCCGAGGCTTCGGTGCTCCGCAGAGCCTCTTTGCCGCCGAGCGGCAGATGGACCGGGTGGCCAAGCACCTCGGCCTAGAGCCCGAAGAGCTGCGACGACGCAACTTCCTCACGCTCGGCGACATCACGGCGACGAGTCAGACGTTGCGTGAGGAACCGGACTTTCCGGGGCTGTTGGCGCGGGCGAAAGAAGAGAGCTCCTACGACGAGAAGCGCAGGGCGTACGACGCGCACAATCGTCACGGAACATCGGTCAAGAAGGGCATCGGCCTGGCGACGTTCTACCACGGCGCCGGTTTCACGGGCAGCGGCGAGGTCTACCTCTCGTCGATCGCCGCGGTCCGGGCACGAACCGACGGCAGCGTCGAGGTCCTTGCGGCGAGCACCGAGATCGGTCAGGGAACGATGACGATCTTCAGCCAAATCGCTGCCGAGGCTCTGGGCATCGCCTACGACTCGGTCAGCGTCGCCGCCCCGGACACCGCCCTCGTACCGAATAGCGGTCCGACGGTCGCCTCGCGAACGACGATGGTGGTAGGCAAGCTCGTCGAGCGGGCCGCCGCGGATCTGTTGCGCAAGCTGCAGGGCGCGTCGCTCTTGGGTGAGAGCTATGACGACGCGACGTTTCGCAACGCCTGCCGACAATACATCGAGCGCCACGGAGAGCTACGCGGAGAGGCGCAGTACGAGCCGCCCCCCAACATTGTCTGGGACGACCAGCTCTATCGGGGCGATGCGTACGGTACATACGCCTGGGCGGTCTACGTCGCCGAGGTCGAGGTCGACACGGTGACCTACGAGTCGCGGGTCACAAACTTCGTCGCGGCGCAAGAGATCGGCCGCGTCGTCCACCCGACCCTCGCCGCGGGTCAGATCGAGGGCGGTGTGGCCCAGGCGATCGGCTACAGCCTGTACGAGAAGGTCGTCACGAAGGACGGCCGCGTGATCAACCCGCAGATGACCAACTACATCATGCCGACGTCCCTCGACGTCCCGCCGATCCGCGTCTTCTTCGTCGAGAAGCCCTACGCCTATGGTCCCGGCGGAGCCAAGGGAATCGGCGAGCTCCCCTTCGACGGGCCGGCGCCGGCGATCATGGCGGCGATCGAGCACGCGACAGGGGTCTCCCTCGACAGCATCCCGACCTTGCCCGAGGATCTGATGCGGGCGTTCGGTGAAGGAGGAGCGCATGACTAACGCGTCGAAAGAGAGCTTCCGCTTCGTCGTCAACGGCGAGCCGCGGGAGGTGACGAACTATCCGCTCAGTCGGCTGCTCGACGTGCTGCGCGAAGACCTCGAGCTGACGGGCACCAAAGAAGGCTGCGGAGAGGGCGAGTGCGGCGCCTGCTCGGTGCTGATCGACGGCCGGCTGGTCAACAGCTGCCTCGTGCCGCTCGCCCAGGTCGAAGGGGCGACGGTCCAGACGATCGAAGGGGTCGCCGACGGCGAGCGCCTCCACCGCGTGCAGCGAGCGTTTGTCGAGCACAACGGCGCGCAGTGCGGAATCTGTACGCCCGGGATGGTCATGGCTGCGCTCGAGCTTCTCGCCGAGCACCCGACGCCGACGATCGAGCAGATTCGCGAGGGGCTCGCGGGCAACCTCTGTCGCTGTACGGGCTACATCAAAATCTTCGAGGCGGTGGTCGCCGCCTGTCAGCAGACGGAGGGCCCACGATGACCGGCTACTCTCCCGACTATCACGTCGAGACACCAGCGAATCTGGCTGAAGCCCTGGAGAAGCTGGCTGCCGAGCCAGGAAAATGGCGGCCATTGGCGGGTGGAACGGACTTGATGGTGCTCTTCGACGCTGGAATGCTGCGCGATCGCCATCTGCTCAACATCGCGCGCCTCCGCGAGCTGCGCGGTATCGAGGCGAGCGCCCACGAGGTTCGGATCGGCGCGCTGGCAACCTACACCGAGATCAAGCGCGACGAGCTGCTGGCCCACGAGCTGCCGATGCTCGGCCGGGCCGCCCGCGAGTCCGGCGCGATCGCGATCCAGAACCGCGGCACGATCGGCGGCAATATCGTCAACGCCTCGCCTGCCGCCGATACACCGCCAGCGCTGCTCGCCTACGGCGCACAGGTCGAGCTCGTCTCGCTGCGCGGGAGCCGCACGGTAGACTACGCCGAGTTTCACTCGGGCTACAAGACGATGGACCTCGCGCCCGACGAGCTGCTGTTGCGGGTGCGGATTCCCCGCGATCCGCGCCTCGACGGCGCGCTCCACGACTATCGCAAAGTCGGCACACGACGGGCCCAGGCGATCAGCAAGGTCGCCCTCGCCGCTGTCGGCCGCGTCGATTCGGGACGGGTGACCCTCTGCCGCCTCGGGATGGCGAGCGTCGCCCCCGTCCCCGCGCGGATGCGCAACGTCGAGGGCGAGATCGTCGACAACGCGCTGAGCGACGAGGTGATCGATCGCGCCGTGGCCGCCGTCGACGCAGACATCTCGCCGATCGACGACGTGCGCTCCACGCGAGGGTACCGTCTGCAGGTCTCGAAAAACCTCGTGCGCTCGTTCCTTCTGCGCCTGCGCGAACACGGCGACGACCGTCGCTGAGGCTATGTCGCGTCCCGATGGACCCCCTCTTCGCCACACTCGCCGAGATCGAAGCGCAGAGCCAAAGCGCCGCGCTGATCACCGTGATCCGTGCAAAGGGCTCGACCCCGCGGGCTCCGGGAGCGCGGATGATCGTGATGGCCGACGGTCGCATCCACGGGACGATCGGCGGCGGCCGCCTCGAGCAGCTCGCCCGCGAGGCCGCGTTGGAAGCAATCGCCAGCGGTGAAGCGGCGATTCGCGAGTTTCCCCTCGGCGCCAAGGCCGGCCAATGTTGCGGAGGCTACATGGAGCTCTTCATCGAACCACTCAACCACGGGCCACGCCTCTTCCTCTTTGGCGCGGGACACGTCGGACAAGCGCTCTGTCAGGTGCTCGACGGTACACCCTTCATCGTGCACCTCGTCGATCCGCGGCAGGAGTGGATCGAGCATCCCGACCTGCCGAGTGGTATTCAGCGTCACCACTGTGAGTGGTTCGACTTCAACGCCGAAGCGAGCTTCCGCGACGACGGATTCATCGCAGTGATGTCCCATCTGCACGACATCGACCAGGCGATCATCGAGGACGTCGTCGGGCGGCCGGCGCGGTACATCGGCCTGATCGGCAGTCAGACGAAGTGGCGCCGCTTTCGCAAACGGCTCGAGGCGAAGGGCCTGGCCCCCGAGACCCTCGACCGCGTCCATTGCCCGATCGGTCTGAACACGGGCGGCAAAGCCCCCAAAGAGGTGGCGATCAGCATCGCCGCCGAGCTCCTGCAGACCTACTATCGAGGATAGCGAGCGCTGACGTGCGCTCCATCGGTACGCAGGTGCGCTACATCCGTACGCGCTCGACGGAGTAGACGCCCTTGATCTGGGAGATCGCCTGGCAGACGCGCTGGAGCTGCTCCGAATCAGCGACGAGAACCTGGAAGATGTTGATCGCCCGGCTGTCGGTCATCGAGCGACAGTTCGCCTGGTGGATGTTGACGCCTTTATCGGTGAATGCCTGGGAGATCGAAGCGAGGAGGCCGGGCTGGTCGGAGCAGATGACCCGAATCGAGATCGGGTGCATCTGTTTCTCTTTGACGTCCCACTGTACCTCGACGCGCCGCTCGGGGTCTTCGTTGAGCGTCTGTTGGCACTCGCGCAAGTGGATCGTGATCCCGCGACCGCGGGTGATGAAGCCGACGATGTCGTCCCCAGGGAGCGGATTGCAGCAGCGGCCGAAGCGGACCATCACCTCGTCGATTCCTTGGATCAGCACGCCCGTCGACTTGCGCTTTGGCGCGACCTTGCGCAAGAGGGTGCTGAGCATCCCCTCCGGCTTCTCTTCGGCTTGTGGTTGGTCGAGCTTCTCCTGGGGAACCAGTAGCTTCACCACCGCTTCGGGCTGGATCTTGCCGTAGCCGATGTTGATCTGCAAGTCCTCGGCAGAGTGGACCTTCAGCTCCTTGAAGACGCTCTCGAGCTTGCCGCTCTTGGCCATCTTCGAGTAGCTCATCGAGTACTTGCGCAGCGACTTCTCGAGGAGCTCGCGACCGATCTCCGAGCTGCGTTCGCGCTGCTCTTTGCGCAGGAACTGGCGGATCCGATTCTTCGCCCGCGCGGTGTTCGCGTACTTCAGCCAATCCTTGTTCGGCTTCTTGTTCGGATTGGTGATGATCTCGACGATGTTGCCATTGCGCAGCTGGCTGTTGAGCGGCACGATCTGGCCATTGACCTTCGCGCCAGCACAGTGGTAGCCGACCTCGGAGTGGATCGCGTAGGCGAAATCGATCGGCGTCGCCCCTTTCGGAAAGACCTTCACCTCGCCGAGGGGGGTGAAGACGTAGACCTCGTCGGCGAACAGATCGACCCGCACCGAGTCGAGAAACTCGGTGGGATCTTTGAGGTCTTGCTGCCATTCGACGAGCTGCTTGAGCCAGGCGAACTTCTTCTCGTCCTTGAGCTGGCTCGCTCCGCCCTCTTTGTAGCGCCAGTGCGCCGCGATCCCCTCTTCGGCGACGCGGTGCATGTCGTTGGTGCGGATCTGGATCTCGACGCGCTCACCGTTCGGCCCGAGGACCGAGGTGTGCAGGGACTGATACATGTTCGGCTTGGGCAGCGCGATGTAGTCTTTGAAACGACCGGGGATCGGCTTCCAGAGCGTGTGCAGATAGCCCAGCGCCTCGTAGCACTCGGGCACGCTGTTCATGATCACCCGAAAGGCGATGATGTCGTAGAGCTGGTCGAACTCGAGGTTCTTCGTCCGCATCTTGCGCCAGATCGAGTAGAAGTGCTTCGGGCGACCCGCGACCTCGCAGTTGAAGCCGTGCTCCTCCATCTTGCCGCGGATGATCCGGATCACCTCGTCGATGTAGCGATCGCGATCGCGCTTCTTCTGCGCGACCTTCTCGACGAGATCGTAGAAATCGTTGGGGTAGAGGTACTTCAGACAGTGATCTTCGAGCTCGAGCTTGATCCAGTTGATCCCGAGGCGATTCGCCAGCGGCGCGTAGATGTCGAGCGTCTCGCGAGCGATCTTGCGCTGCTTCTCCTCACGCAGGCTGTCGAGGGTGCGCATGTTGTGCACGCGGTCGCAGAGCTTGATCAGGATCACCCGAATGTCGCGCGACATCGCGACGATCATCTTGCGGAAGTTCTCCGCCTGGCGCTCTTCTCGGGAGTGGAAGTTGATCTTCGAGATCTTCGTCAGCCCATCGACGAGCTGAGCGATCTGCTCGTTGAACAGCGCGGCGACGTCTTCCAGCGTGGTGTCGGTGTCTTCGACGGTGTCGTGGAGCAGGCCGGCGCAGATGCTCGATTCATCGAGGCGCAGCTGGGCGACGAGATCGGCGACGGCGAGGGGGTGCATCAGGTAGGGCTCACCCGACTCTCGACGCTGGTCTTTGTGCTTATTCGCAGCAAAGACGTACGCTTTCTTGATCAGGTCGATATTCGGACTCGGATGGTACGACGCGACCCTGTCCAGTATGTCACTGAGCTTAATCACGTATTTGCTGTCTGGCCGCCTAACCCTGTTCGCCGCATTGAACGACATTGTACCGTGCATGGGCTAGAAATGACAATTCAATCGATTCGCCGTTTGACAAACCGGGCATTTTGGCTGATAAAAGCTTGCGATGGTCGAGCTCTACCGAAGCATTCTGCGTCCGTTGCTGTTTCGCCTCGACGCCGAGGAGAGCCATCGCTTGGCGTTCAAAGCGATGCGCGCCGCCAATCGGCTTCCGCTGGTCAAACGGGCCATCGCCCGCCAATGCCGATATCGGCATCCATCGCTGATTTGTCAGCGCTTCGGGCAGCGTTTTCCAAATCCCCTCGGCCTTGCCGCCGGGTTCGACAAGAACGCCGAGCTGGTCACCTTCTGGTCCGCTTGCGGCTTTGGCTTCGTCGAGCTCGGCACGATCACCGCCGTCCCTCAGCCGGGAAACGACAAACCGCGGCTCTTCCGCCTGCCGGCTGACCGGGCGCTGATCAACCGAATGGGCTTCAACAATGACGGCGCCGAGGTCGTCGCGGCGAGATTGCGGAAGCTCTCGCCGATCTGGCCAGCGCGGCCGCTGCCGATCGGGATCAACATCGGCAAGTCGAAGGTCGCGCCGCTCGAGGCGGCAACCGACGACTATCTGGCGAGCCTGCGCGCCTTGGTCGAATTCGCCGACTATCTCGTCATCAACGTGAGCTCGCCGAACACGCCGGGCCTGCGCGAGCTGCAGCAGCGCGACGAGCTCGAGCGCTTGCTCGGCGCGCTGCGACCGGCGTGTCGCCAGACGCCGCTGTTGGTCAAGATCGCCCCCGAGCTGAACGACGAGCAGCTCGCCGACGTCGTCGAGCTCGCACGCGCCCACGGCCTCGACGGGATCATCGCCACGAATACGACGACGAACCGCGCCAACCTCCAGACCGAGGAGATCGAGCTCGTCGGCCAAGTCGGTGGGCTCTCCGGTCGGCCGCTCAAAGAGCGCTCGCTGCGGGTGATCGCCACGCTCTATCGCCTCTCGAAGGGCGAGCTACCGATCATCGGCGTCGGCGGGCTCTTCGACGGAAACGACGCCTACGACGCGATTCGAGCGGGGGCATCGCTCGTCCAGCTCTACACGGGATTCGTCTACGGCGGGCCGCTCGTCGTGCGCCAGATCCTCAAGCAGCTCGTCGCCCGCCTCAGGGCCGACGGATACGAGCACATCGACGAGGCGATCGGCGTCGACGCCGCCGAGTCATCAGAGTCGCGCTCCTCATCAGCCGATCTCTGAGCTCGAGCGCGCCTGAATCGTTCGTGGGCTCAGCTCTGCAGGCTGGAGAGCTTCTCGAGAGCCAGTCGGATCCGTTGGCGGCAGAGCTCGGGGCCGATCGCGACGATCGTCTCGTGGAGCTCGGGCGAGGCTTTGCTGCCGGTGACGGCGATCCGCAGGGGCAGGAAGACGTCGCGCGCCTTGTATCCCGTCTCCTCCATCACCACCTTGATCGCTTCGTCCACGCTCTCGACCGTGAAGCTGCGCAGGGCGTCGAACTGCTCGCTCAGCTTGCGAAAGACAGGCAGCATCTCGGCAGCGCTGCGCTTCTTGGGCAGGAGCTCTTCGGGGGCGTAGCCCAGGCCATCGGGGCCGTAGAAGAAGCCGCTCTGCTGATGAAAGTCGCCGAGCACCTCGATTCGCGGCTGCAACAGCTTGACGAAGCGCGCCAGGCTCTCGCGGGTGTAGAGCTCGCCGAGGATCCGATCGAGCAGCGCTTCTTCGCTCATCTCGCGGAGGTAGAGGCCGGTCAACCACTTGAGCTTGTCGAGGCCAAACACGGGCCCCGACAACTTCACCCGATCGATCTCGAACTCGGCGATCAGCTCGTCGACGCTGAACTTCTCGCGCTCGTCGGGCATCGAGTAGCCCATCATCCCGAGAAAATTGACCAGCGCCTCGGGGAGCACGCCGAGCCGCCGATAGTAGTTGATGCTAACAGGATTCTTGCGTTTCGAGAGCTTCGACTTGTCGGGGTTGCGCAACAGCGGCAGGTGGATGAACTCGGGCGCCTGCCAGCCGAAGGCGCGGTAGAGCTGCACGTGCTTCGGCGTCGACGAGATCCACTCCTCGCCGCGGATCACGTGGCTGATCTGCATCAGGTGGTCGTCGACGACGTTCGCCAGATGGTAGGTCGGAGAGCCGTCGGCTTTGATCAGCACCTGGTCGTCGACCTGGCTGTTCTGGAACGAGACGTCGCCGCGCAGCCTGTCGCGGACGATCGTCTCACCCTCGGCAGGCACCCGCAGCCGAATCACGTGGGACTCACCCGCCGCGATCCGATTGCGCGCCTCCTCGGCCGTAAGCTTGCGACAGCGCCCGTCGTACCCGAGGGGCAGCTTGTTGCGCATCTGCTCTTCGCGCATCGCGCTGAGCGTCTCGCTGCTGCAGAAGCAGGGATACGCCTCGCCGCTGGCGACCAGCTGTTTGGCGTGCTCGGCGTAGATCTCGCGCCGCTCGGACTGCCGGTAGGGACCGTAGGGGCCACCGATGTCGGGCCCCTCGTCCCAGGTCAGACCGAGCCACCTGAGGGCCTCGAAGATCGCCTCCTCGCTCTCGCGCGTCGAGCGCACCTGGTCGGTGTCCTCGATCCGCAAAATGAAGCGCCCGCCGTGTTTGCGGGCGAATGCGATATTGAAGAGCGCAATGTACGCCGTGCCGACGTGGGGGTCACCCGTCGGTGAGGGCGCGATGCGCACGCGAACGTCAGTCATGTTCTACAGCCTCCGGTTTCTCTTTGAGCAACATCTCGACATGATAGGCACGACGCCACCACAGGTTCTGCTCGGCGCGATAGATCGACTGCAGCTCGCCGAGTGCCTGCTGCAGGTTGTCGTTGACCACGACGAAGTCGAAGATGCCGTAGTGCTCCAGCTCACGCCAAGCGGCGTGCCAGCGCCGCTCGATCACCTCGGCGGTGTCGGTGCCGCGTTTGCGCAGTCGTCGCTTGAGCTCGGCCATCGTCGGAGGCAGCAAAAGGAGCAACGTCGCCTCGGGATAACACGCCTTGAGTGCGCGCGCCCCCTGGTAGTCGATGTCGAAGAGCACGTCGTGGCCCGCCTCGAGAAGCCGTTCGATCTCGTGAAACGATGTCCCATAACGATTGCCGTGTACTTCGGCCCACTCGACGAAGGCGCCGTCCGAGATCATCTGGTCGAAGGTCTCGCGGGAGATGAAGTAGTAGTCGACCCCTTCCTGCTCGGTCGAGCGCGGCGCCCGCGTGGTGTACGAGATCGAGAGCGCACACGCCGGCTCGACCTTCAACAGCATCCGCACGAGCGTCGATTTTCCGCTGCCCGACGGCGCCGAGACGACGAAGAGCTTGCCGCGCTCGGCCCTGCGCTTCAGAGCGATCAAGCTGCGATCGGTCACGCTACCCCCTCATTCGATGTTCTGAACCTGCTCGCGAATCGCTTCCGTCGTGCATTTGAGCTCGACGGCGACACGCGAGAGCTCGATATCGTTGGCCTTCGAAGCGATCGTGTTCGCCTCGCGGTTCATCTCTTGCAGCATGAAGTCGAGCCGTTTGCCGTGCGGCCCACTCCCCGCCAACAGATCCCGCACCTGCACGGCGTGGGAGCGCAAGCGGGCGATCTCCTCGGCGATGTCGAGGCGATCGGATTGGATCACGACCTCTTGCAACAGGCGCGTCTCGTCGATCGTCGCGCTCTCGCCGATCGCCTCGGTCACCTTGTTGCGCAGCCGCTCGCGCGCTTCAGCGAGAACACCCGGAGCGCGCTCGTTCGCTCGATCGACAAGCTGACATAATTCGGCGACCAGACGCAAGACCTCGTTTTGCAAATTGGCGCCTTCGGCGGCTCGAGACTCGCCGAGGGCGCCGAGTACATCGCCGAAGGGTTCTTCGAGAGCCCGCTCCAGCTCATCGACGCTCAGCGCGAGCTGGCGATGCACCAGGACGTCGGGGAGGGTGACCAATAGCTCGACACTCGGCCGCGAGTCGAGGCCGAGAGCGCTGGCGAGCGCCGAGAGCTGCTCGAGGTAGCGGCGGGCGACCTCGACGTCGATCTCGACGCGGGTCTCGTTCTCGCCGCCGCCCTCGCGGGTGATGCTGACCTCGATCCGGCCCCGCGTGACGCGCTCCTTCGTCCAGCGCATCAGCGCCAGCTCCGCCGCTTGCAGCGCGCGGGGGAGACGACAGCGCACGTCGAGGTTCTTCTGGTTCACGCTGCGAATCTCGATCCGGTAGAGGGTGTCACCGATCAACGCCTGAGAGGTGGCGTATCCGGTCATGCTGTAGACGGTCATCGCTCAGCTCCTCGGCTGCGAGCACCTGGCAGGGAGGCGACGAGCCGCCGCAGCCCGTCTTCGAAGCCGACCTGCGCCTCGAAACCGAGCTCGTCTCGGATCAACGTCGCATCGGCCGACGAGTCGCGAATGTCTCCGGGGCGCGGCGCCTCGAAGTGGGGCTCGATCGAACGATCGAGCACGCGGTTGAGGATCGCCACCAGATCGAGCAGGCTGTGCGTCCTACCCGTGGCGACATTGAAGGGGCCCGGCTTCTGCGCCTCGGCGGCCAGAAGGTTCGCCCGCACGACGTCCTCGATGAAGACGAAATCCCGCGTCTGTGCGCCGTCGCCGAAGATCGTCGGAGCCTGGCTCTGCGCCATCCGCGTGGCGAATATCGGTATCACGGCAGCGTAGGGCGACGCGGGATCTTGTCGCGGGCCGAAGACGTTGAAATAGCGCAAGCAGGTCACCGACAGGCCGTAGAGCTCGCTGAAGACCGCGCCGTACATCTCGCAGGCGCGTTTGCTCCAGCCATAGGGCGACGCCGGCGTGCAGGTCTGCGATTCGCGCTTGGGAAGCGTCGGATCGTTGCCGTAGACCGCCGCCGACGAGGCGATCACCACCTTCTCGACGCCCGCGTCTCGCGCAGCGATCAAAAGCGACAGCGTACCGCTCTCGTTGATCTGATGACAGAGCAACGGATCGGTCACCGAGAGGCTCATCGAGACCAGCGCCGCCTGGTGAAAGACCCAGCGAACCCCGCTGAGCGCTCGTCCGACCATCTCCGGATCCCGCAGATCGCCCGTGATCAGCTCGATCCGGTCCCGAACGGTGTGCAGATTCTCTCGTCGACCCGTCGAGAAGTTGTCCAGAACCCGCACCGACTGGCCGCGCGCGAGCAGCGCTTCGACGAGGTGAGAGCCTATGAAGCCGGCACCGCCGGTCACCAGAACACGATCGGTCATCGAAACCTCCGAGCCGCTATTCGAGAACGTCTTCGACCCAGGGTTCCAATAATCCGAAGCGGGCCAGAAAATCAAGGATGCTGTATCGCGAGCGAATATCGCGGCAGACGCGCAGGGTGTGGAGGGCGCTCGGGCGATCGACCGCGATCTGCTCGGGGCGGACCGGCGCAGCGAGCTCGGCGAGGGCGGGCTCGATCCGATGGCGCGTCGACGAGGCGTCGGCGAGCATCGATCGCAGCATCGGCCAGCTGGCCGGGAGAGCCTCGAGGCGCTCGTCCTGGGCACGCACCTCGCGCCACTTCGCGCGGCTCTGCTCGATGATCCCGTCGACGACGAAGTCGGGCAGCTCGCTGTGGCGCGCCTGCACCCAACTCTCGAGCCCCGCCTCGTCTGCGGGTTCGAGGGGACGCGGAGCGGGAAGCGATTCGAGCTCTAGCAACCGCTCGTAGAGCCGTGCCGTGAGGATCGAGGCGATTCCGACCTGCGTGCCGTGCAGCGCCAAGGGAGCCTGGTCGCGGGCGTAGCGCCCCATGTCCCAGTAGTGGCTCAGCAGATGCTCACCGCCGCTCGCGGGCGACGACGTTCCAGCGAGGGCCATCGAGAAACCGGAGAGCACGATCGTCTCCATTAGGCGCCCCAGAGCTGCGGGATCGCGACGGGCGATCGCCGCGACGTCGTCGAACAGCGCGTCGACGTTCCGATCGACGAGCTCGCCCGGAAGAGGGCAGAAATACTCGCCGAGAACCTCGCGGCTGAGAACCCAGTCAGTCTGACTCACGGGTTTGGAGAGCAGATCGCCGACGCCCGCGTGGATCAGACGGGCCGGCGCCTCGGCCAGGATGTTCGGCTCGGCGAACACCGCCAGCGGCTGATGCGCGGGTTTGGTGCGCTTGACCCCAGCCTCGAGAATCGCCACGATCGACGAGGTGTAGCCGTTCATCGACGGCGCGGTGGCGACGACGGCGAAGGGGATCGAGCGTCGGAAGCTGACCATCTTCGCCAGATCGTTGATCGTTCCCGCGCCGACGGCGAGCAGCCAATCGACGGGCTCGAGCTCGGCCTCGATCACCGCGACCGCCTCGACCGAGCAGACCGGATGCCCGACACCGCGCCGGTCGGGCAACTCGAGCGCTTGGACGGTGTACCCCGCAGAGCGGACGCGATCGACGACCCGCTCGCCCGCGACGGCCCGCGTGATGCGGTCGTAGAGCACCGCCCCGCGACGGCCCAGCGCGAGCAACTGCAAGGCGTGAGGTAGCTCGTCGATCGCGTCGGGGGCGATCCAGACCAGCGACGTCTCGATCGTGTGCTCACGACCGCAAACGCAGTCATTGCGCTGCCAGTTGAGGTATCGATCGATCACGAATCGGTATCGCCAGCGCGCCGTTTCTCGTCGAATTCGAGCTCTTTGAGATAGGCGTCGAGGCGGGAGAACACCTGCTCGCTGATCTCGGTGAAGCGGATCCCCATTCCGAGGCCGGGCAGCGAGTGCACGACCTCCCCCGCCATTTCGAGGCGCAGCGAGGACTCGGGCACGACGATCTCGAGTCGGATGTTCGCCGAGAGCCCCATCGGGCGCGTCGTTCGAACGAAGATCCCGCCCTGGCTCAGATCGGCGGCGCGCAGCTCGCCGACGGGATAGCCGTCGATGAAGATCGACGCGGTGGTCGCATGACGCTTGTGTTGACGACGCTCTCTAGACATGTCGGGTTGGCACTCGCTCAGTCGTACATCACGAGGACGCAGGAGATGTTGTCTCCGCCGCCCCCGCGGTTGGCGCGGATAATCAGCTCGAAACAGATTTCGTTCGGATGATCGTGGGCGTTGATCTCGTCGAAGAGCACCCGCTCGACCTCGCCCGGCATGCCGTTGGCCACGTAATCGGTCACGCCGTCGCTGCAGAGCAAGACGCGCTCGCCAGGCAACAGGTTGAAGGAGAAGAAGTCCGGTTCCGTCAAGCGCGGCGTGAGCATGCCCTCTTCGTTGACCATGAAGGTCCCGACACAGCGGGTCAGCGCCTTTCCGGCCGACATCAACTGCGGATGCTTGAAGAACAGCCGATTGTGGATCAGGTGGTGGTTCGAGAGATTGTGATCGAAGTTGATCTGCTCGATGAAGCGCTTGGTGATCAGGTAGGCGCGGCTATCGCCGAGGCTGCCGATCGTGATCCGATTGCCATCGACCACCGCCATCAGACCCGTCGTCGCCATCGTCTCGGGGTTCGGCTCGGTGAAGGGACCGTACTTGTTGTTCAGCGTCTGGCAGATCGTGCGGTTCGCCTCGCGAAAGACGTCGCGGATGATCTGTCGTCGCTGATCGACGGTCGTCGGCTTCTGGAAGTTCGGGTCTTGCGTGAAGGCCTGCCACTTGAGGTAGCCCTCGCGGATCGCGATCAGGCTCGCCTCGTCGCCGCGCCCGAAGGTCGAGGTCGAGACGCCGTCGCAGATCATGAAGAAGCCTTTGCGGGCGCCGCCATGATAGGCGCAGAGCAGCTCGTCTTGATTGACCGGGTTGAGGAGCTTCTTGTAGATCCCGATGTGCTTCTCGTACCCGAAACTGATCGGCTGCGGCTCGTACTTCTGGTGCTTGCGCGACTCGATCACCTCGAGCGCCTTCTCGTACTCTTTGTAGAAGCGCGAAAACTTCTTGTATCGCTTACCTTTTCTCAGCCGCGTCGCCTTGGCGAGCACACGGAAGAGCCCGATCGGAAAGCTCGAGTTCAGCAAGCGTGGGTTCGGCAACGTCCCGAGAAGGACCGCGTCGTTCTGAAAGGGGTCCTGGCGCGCGATCAGATAGTAGAGCAGCATTCCCGCCATGAACGCCGTGCTCCCCGAGCTCACCTCGCCACCTTCGGGATCGACGACCTCGACGGGCGTGACGCCGAGATAGTAGGGCAGCTCGTCACGGGGATCGTCGTCGGAGAAGAGCGAGGGGAGGAGAAACTGGGCGTGCTCGAGCTCTTCGTCGACGTCCACGAGATCGCTGACGAAATCGAGGACGACGAAGCCCTGCTCGTCGAGCGGCTCGAGGTAGGAGAAGAGCGTGCCCATGATCGACTTCATCACGAAGCTGCCGAACTTCAGCGTGCGCTTCGAGATCAGCTCGCGTAGGCACCACTTGAGCGGCCGGCGGTAGAACACGCGTACGCGTCCCTCTTCGCTCACGACCTCGGCCGGCGGAATGAACGGCGCCCGCGCCTCCGGCTCGAGCCCTTCGATCCGCTCCATGTGTTTCTTGTGGAAGTCGGCGGTCGACTCGACGATCGTCAAGCGCTCGTCGTTTTCGTTGTGGGCGTCCCAGATCACCCGCTGCGGCATCCAATGGATCGGCGAGCCAATGGTCCAGGTCGCACCGTCCCATTCGATCGTCGTCCCGCTAGCGAGCGGCTCGAACCCGGTCTCGGGCCGCTCCTGGCGCAGCGATGTGCCACAGAACTCGCAAAACTGCTTCTCGACGGTCTGATTTCGACAAGCGGGGCAGAGGGTTGCCTGCTCTTCGTCGACCTCGAGGTCCATCAGCTCGTCGCCCGAGGGCAACCCCTCGGCGTCGACGACCGCGATTTCCTTTTCTTCGATTGAGATCCCTTTTTCACTCACAGGGCCGGCCTCAGCGCGTACACGGTAGTCAGCTCGGGAAGCGAGCCCTCCGCCAGATTCAGCGTCGAATGATCGAACAATTCGAAACGCGAACAGAGGGAGAGGAAATCGTCGAGAAATGCGAGATCCAAGTGGCAGCGATGATTCCGGTAGTGCATCGGTACCACGATCGACGCTTTGACGTCCTCCATCACCTCGAACGCTTCCTTGGGATTGAGTGTAAAGATACCACCGATTGGGAGCAATAACAAATCAATTTTGCCTATTTCCGAGAGTTGCGCGGCGCTCAATCGATGCCCGAGATCGCCGAGATGGGCCAACCGAATCCCGCCGAGATCGGCGACGGTGGCGCGATTCGGCCCCATCGATTCACCCTCGAGCTTATCGTGCCAACAATCGACGAATCGAAAGTCGAGATCGCCGATACGGCGGGCTCTCCTCAACACGATGGGGTCGCCAAAATGCTCAGGAATATGGCTGTGATCGACGTGCTCGTGGGAGATGGTCACGATATCGACGGGCCCGGGGATCGGGGCGTGACCAATCCGCCCGCCAAATGCCCCCGGAAGGTAGGGGTCCATCACGATCGTCTTTCCTCTCACGTGC
>JAGQJP010000775.1 GCA_020430585.1 Myxococcales bacterium
CTCGAAGTCGCGCAACGTCTCGGTCAGCGCCGAGCTGCCCTCGCTCTTCAAGTTCATCATCCCGAGCTTGATCTCGTTGAAGTACTCGTGAATCAACTTGATGTTCATCCGCCAGTTCGACGCGATGTCGTTCACTTCGGAGAACATGTCGACGAGCTCCTCGAGCTGATCGCCAGCGATCCCGCCTTGAGACGATCCGCCAGCGCGCGCGCCGCTCGATCCCGCGCTGGCGAGCTGCTCTTTGAGCTTGCTCACCTCCTGCGACAGCCGCCGGGTCTCCGCTTCGGCGTCGGCGCCGCTGGATGAGGCGACCTCTTTCTTCAACCGATCGCGTTCGCCCTCGAGGGCGGTGACCCGCTCCCGCAGCTGCTGGACCTCGTTTCCATCGCCCTCGGACTCCTGTGCCCGCAGCAGCTTGCGTTCGAAGGACTTGACGCTGCTCTTGAGCAGCTCGTTCTCCTCTTCGAGTTGGCCGACGCGCTTGCGCAGCGCCTCGTCACCGTCGCCCGCGGAGCTCACGCGTTGGCGCAGCTTCTCGTTCTCGCGCTGCAGCTCTTGGAATCGCTGCGAGACCTCGTCGTCCTTCGCGCCGCCGCTGACGACCATCTCCTCGAGCATTCCCTTCTCTCGTTGGAGCTTCTCGAGCCGTTTCTTCAGATCGTCGCGCTCGTCGACGACCTTCTCGACGTCCGCCGCGTTCGCCTTCTCGCCGAAGAGTCGCTTGAGCTTGGCCCATTCGCTCTGCACCTGACCGTACTCGGCGCGCAGATCGCTCGAGTCGTTGCGCAGCTCGCGCAGGGTTCCGTTGAGCTCGTCACGCTGCTGCTCGATGTTCGCCATCTTGTCGCGCAAGCTCTGAATCTGTCGCGACTGCGCGTCGTTCTCCTCACGCAGCTTCTTGACCAACTCGGGATCCGCACCGCCCGTGCCTTCGAGCTCGGTGATCCGCTTCTTCAGGCCGCGCATCTCACCGAGGGATTGATCTCGTTCTTCGGTGAGCCGAGCGATCTGCTTCTCCTGTTGCTGGAAGGCCAACAGGTGCCGGTCTTCGATCGACTCCAGCTGCTTGCGCAAGTGGTCCCGCTCGCGGGCGACCTGGTTGATGTCGTCTTTGAGCGCCTCCATCTGTTCGGCCGTCGGCGCGTAGACCATCATCTCTTTGTATTCTTGTACCTCTCGCTCGAGGTCGGCGCTGCGGCGCACCAGCTCGTCGTACTCGCCCGTCTGTTCGAAGACCTGTTGACGCATCGACTCGAGCTCGGCCCGCGCTGTCGCCGCTTCTTGCGTGGCGGCATCGAGGCGCGCCTGCAACCCGCCGTCGGGGTTGAGCGCCTGCTGCTTGAAGGAGCGCAGCTCTTGCACCTCGTCGAGATTGGCCGAGAGGATGATCTTGTTCGCCTCGTCGCGGTCGTTCTTCAGCGCCAGCGCCTGGTCTCGGAGCTTCTGGATCTGTTGGTCTTTTTCGTCGAGCCGGTCGTTGAATTGCTCGCGAACTTGAATCTCTTTGACCTCGTCGAGCTGAACCAGTCGATCCTCGAGGATCTTCTTCTCTTCCTTGAATCGCGTGCGGTCCGCCACGAGGTGCTCGATCTCTTGCTGCAGCTCGTCGTACTGCTCCCGCGAGGGGGAGTTGGCGATCGTCGTCTTCGCCTGCTCCAGCTGCTCGGTCAACCCCTCGATCTCGGAGCGGAACGCGTCGAGCTCCTCTTCGCCCGGGGCCTGCGCCAAAACGAGCTTGAGGTTTTCGATCTCTTCCTGCATCGCCAGCTTCTCGTCGGCGATCTGCTGCATCTGCGCGTCGGACGGCCGTTTCTCGAGCTCGTCGCGAAGCTGATCGCGCTCGTAGCGCAGATCGTCGAAGTCTTGCACGCTCGGCGCCATCTCGAGCGCGTTGGTCAGGCGCTCGATCTCGTCGCGCAGGTCCCGCCGCTCGCGGTTGAGGCTCTCGATGTCGTGGGCTGCGGGCCGATCGCGGAGCTCGTCTTTGAGCTCGCGAATCTTCTCGTCGGCGAGGCGAACTTCCTCTTCGAGCTCTGCGACGCGTGCGGCTTCTTGCGCCTGGGCCTCCAGCTCGTCGACGCGAGCGCGAAGCTCCGACGTTTCGCCCTGCGCCGCGAGCAGTTCTTCCCGGGCGCGCTCGAGCTCGGCTTGCATTTCGGCATCGACGGGCGGCGGCGCGTCCGCCAGCTCGGCGAGCTGCCCCTCGAGGGTCTCGACCGTGCCACGCAACGATTCGAGCTCGGAAACCTGCTCGTGGAGCGCCGCATTCTCGCGTTGCAACTGCTCCACCTCGCCCAACCTGGCCTCGTACTGCTCGTTCTCGGTGCGGAGCGCTTCGATCTCGTTGGCGAGCTGCTCCGAGTCGGCGCCGTGAGTCGCTCGTTCGTCGTCGAGGCTGCTCTCCAACTCGCCCACGCGTCCGCGCAGCTGCTCGAGCTCGGCCATCAACTCGTCGGCTCGCGCCCCGTCATGGGCCGCCACCGACTGCTCGAGCTCTTCGTTTCGCGCCGTCAGAGCGGCGATCTGGGATTCGAGCGCCGTCGTATCCACCGCGGGGGCAGGGGGGGCAGAGTGAGCTTGCGCTTTCGCCATCTGAAGATCCACCCGGAGGGTCTGATTCTCGCTCTTCAAGCTCTCGACGACCTTGCGCAGATTCTCGGCGTCGCCCGCACCACCGCCTTGGCGAACCTTCTCCTGCAGCTCTTGATTCTCTTTTCGCAGGGTATCGATCTGCTGATTGAACTTCTCGACGAAGGCGGCGGCACCAGCGTCCATCACCGCCGTCGCCCCAGAGTCATCGCCGCCGCCGAAATTCGCTGATGCGGCGCGAAGTTGCATGATTTCTTGATTCTTGATGTCGAGTTGCTGCTGAAGTTCGTGAACTTGCACAGCAATGCCCGCCATTTCCTGCTTCGCCTCGGTCAGCGCATTCTCCGTCAGGCTGAACTTGCGCTGGAACTCCTGCGTCAACGCCACCTGATTTCGATACTGATGCTCGGCTTGCTCTTTGGCGGTCTTGAACTCGACGAGCTTCTCGAGTAGCGCCTGCTGGTCCTTGATGTCGAAGGTGAACGCGGCGGTGGCGTCCGCAGCTGGCGCAACGCCAGCTTGGGGCGCCGCAGCGCCAGCGCGTTCGTACTCTTCGAGGACGAAGCGAAGTATGAACGATCCGCACCGCAACACGTCGCCATCGTTGATCATTTGCTCTTTGACCCGCACGTCGTTGACGTAGGTGCCATTCGAGCTGCCGTTGTCGACGAACGAAAAGACGTTGTCGACCAGCTGTACCTGGGCGTGTGCGCGTGAGACGGTATTGTCGCGCGTGACGATGGTGCGGTCGGGATTACGACCGATCGTGGCCACCGGGTTTTGTGGATTGATGAAGACTGTAGCTTCTTGTCCCTGATTGTCGACGTAGATCAGCTTGGCCAAGGTGTTTCCTCAATAAAACTGAATGGATAACGTAGATTACCACCCGAGAAAAAAGACGGTCTTATTATTCATCACGACCCCCAAAATGTAAAGGGTTTCTCCCGTCCCTCTCGCCTTGATTAACGTCTGATAAGATATATTATGTAAACTTTGATCTGAAATGGGTTTCGACATCGCTTTCCGACGGTTGTGCGTCCTC
>JAGQJP010000087.1 GCA_020430585.1 Myxococcales bacterium
GCCGACGATCACCACGTTCTGCTTTTCGTCGACGACCCAGCCCTGGGTCTTCAATTCGTCCTTCGGCTTGACGGGCCTCGAGAAGCGCACTTTGAGGCGCCTGAGACGCGTCGCATCTCCGCCGGCGGCATGCTTGATCACCGCTTGCGAGGTGAACGCCATCGTGCAGAGGCCGTGGAGGATGATCCCGCCGAGCCCAACCGCTTTGGCGACGCCCTCGTCGATGTGGATCGGGTTGCGATCCCCACTCGCGTCCGCGTACTCGTAGCTCTGATTCGGCCGCACGACCATCGGCTCTTCGAAGGTGAAGCTCGGCAACTCGGGCTCGGCCTTCGGCTCTTTTTGCCCGCCCGCGGACTTGTCGCGGCTGCGGATGAAGATCGTCGCCACCGACTCGCAGACCAGCTCGCCATCGCGCGTCAAGCGGCCCGTGACGTCGAAGACCTCGCCCGACGACTTCGCCTCGATGCGAGTGATCTCGGTCTCGGTGCGGATCAGGTCGAGCGGGCGTAGGGGCTGATGAAAGCGCATGTCCTGCTCGCCGTGGAGCACCATCGGATAGTCGACGTTGAGCTCGGGATCGGCGACCACCCGCGCCATCGCTGGGTGCAACAGGCGCACGGGAAACAAGACGGGGGCGATGATCCCGCCACCTCGGCCACTCTCGACATACTGCGGGTTGAGATCGTTGGTCGCCTTGGCGTAGGCGACGGTGTGCTCAGCCTGGATCAAGACGGGCGGCATCACGCCTTTGCGTCCGAGGCAGGCGCGGTTGAGCCCCTGCGGGCGCTCGACGGCGGGCTCTTCGGCCTTCGGGCCGGCGAGGGCGGCGAGCTTCTTCTTGATCGCCTTGCCGTCGAAGCACGTGCCGTACTTGATCATGTCCTTGATGTTGGTCGCGCTGACCTTCCCTTGCATGAAGGCCTGGTTCCCGTCGACCTTGCCCTCGGCCATCCCGATGAAGGTCTCGGCGTCGGTCTTGACGACACAGGTCGCCGTCCCCGTCAGCCCCTTCTCGACCCGACAGGCGCCATCGTCGACCGTCATCGTGTAGCTGTCGGCGCCAGCGAGCACGAAGTGTAGCACCGCCGCCCAGTCGCCCGCCTTCTCTTTGAGAAAGCCGCTGGCGACGGCGTCGAAGATCTGGGCGATCCGGTCGCCTCCACCGCCGCTGTGCACCTTGGCCAGCGCTTCGCTCGCCGCCGCGCGCGCCTTCTTCTGGTCGAAGCTCGTGCCGTACTTGATCATGTCCTTGATGTTGCTCGCGCTGATCTTGCCTTGCATGAAGGCCTGGTTGCCATCGACCTTGCCCGTCGCCATGCCGAGGAAGGTCTCGGCGTCGAGCTTGACGACGCAGGTCGCCTCGCCCTTCTTCCCCTCTGCGACCTCGGCGCGGCCATCGTTGACCGTCATCGTGTAGTCGCCAGCCCCCGCGATCAGAAAGTGCAGCACGGCGCTCCAGTCACCCGCCTTCTCGGGGGCGAAGGCGGCGGGCATCGCGCTCAGAACCGCCAGACATTGCGCGCCCGGCCCCGCGTCGCCAGCTCCCTCGGCCTTCTTCGGCGGTGCCATCTCGGCGCGGCTGATCGAGATCTCCTTCAGCCGCGCGGCGACCTCCTTTGCCGTCCAGGGCTCGGCGCCCTTGTCGACGCCAGCGGTCAGCTCCATTCGATACTCGAAGTAGTGGTTGACGTGGCAGCCGAAGATCCGACCGTTGACGTCGGCGCCGAGCTCCGAAGCGAGAAACAGCACCATCGGCACCATGAACTCGGGCTTCGCCTGGTCGGGGATCATGTCGATGTCGTCGGTCAGGCGCGTCTTCGCCAGCGGGGCGATGCAGTTGACCGTGATCCCCTTGCGGCCGAATTCGAGCGCCAACACCCGCGTCAGCCCGGCGATCCCCGCCTTCGCGGCGCCGTAGTTCGACTGGCCGAAGTTGCCCTTCAAACCCGCGTAGGAGCTGGTGTTGATGATCCTCCCGCCGCCACCCTGCTCGATCATCTGCTCCGCGGCGAAGCGCGAGCAGGCCCAGGTTCCCTTGAGGTGCACGGCGACGACGATGTCGAACTCTTGCTCGCTCATCTTCAGGATCGTCTTGTCCCGCAGAATCCCCGCGTTGTTGACCAGGATATCGAGGCGCCCGAAGCTCTCGACCGCGGTCTTGACGATATTTTGCGCCCCCTCCATCGTGGCGACGCTGTCGTAGTTCGGCGCGGCGGTGCCACCAGCCTCGCGGATCTCGGCGACCACATGGTCCGCCATCGCGTTCCCGTGGCCCGCGCCGTCGCGGGCGCCACCCAAGTCGTTGACGACGACCTTCGCCCCTTCCCGGGCGAAGGCGAGCGCGTACTCACGGCCGATGCCGCCACCCGCTCCGGTCACGGCGACTACTTTTCCGTCAAACAATCCCATCGTTGATCTCCTCGTCGTTCACGCGTCGTAGCGCCCCACGATCGTGATGCTCGAAATGTTCGAGAACGGAAACCCGCCCAGGTTGTGCGTCAGCCCGAAGGTCGGATCCTGGAGCTGCCGCTCTCCCGCGCGCCCTTCGAACTGCAGATACATCTCGTAGAGCATCCGCAGGCCCGATGCGCCGATCGGGTGGCCGAAGCACTTGAGGCCACCGTCGGGTTGGCAGGGAATCTTGCCGTCGAGGTTGTAGCGCCCGTCCAGCACGTCCTTCCACGCCTCGCCGCGTTCCGAAACGTAGAGGTCTTCCATCGTCACCAGCTCGGTGATCGAGAAGCAGTCGTGGACCTCCATCATCGAGAGCTGCTCGCGGGGATTGGTGATCCCCGCCTCTTTGTAGGCCTTGACGCTCGCCTTCGAGGTGGTGACGAAGTGATCGCCACGCCATTCGTTGTACTGCGCCTCGTAGCCATTGGAGAGGGCGAGCTGGAGCGCTTTGACCGAGACGAGGTTCTCTTTGCCGAGGGCCTTGGCGATCTCGGGCGTGGTGACGATCGCGCAGGCCGCACCGTCCGAGACGCCGCAACAGTCGTAGAGCCCGAGGGGGTGGGCGATGATCGGCGCGCTCATCACCTGCTCGACGCTCACCGCTTTGCGCAGGTGCGCCTTCGGGTTGAGGCTGCCGTTGTAGTGGCTCTTCGCCGAAACCTGAGCCATCGCCCGCTTGAGATCCTTCTCGTCGACGCGATAATTCGCCGCGTAGGCCGAGGCAACCATCGCGAAGCAGCCCGGCGCCGTGATGTTCGGCATCCAGAGCCAGTTCAGCGTTCCCGCGTTGGAGCCCGCCGAGGGCAGTCCGCCGTAGCCGGTGTCCTTGAGCTTCTCCATCCCGATCGCCAGGGCGATGTCGCAGGAGCCCGACGCGACACCGTAGACGGCGCCACGAAAGGCCTCGGTCCCGCTGGCGCAGAAATTCTCGACCCGGGTCACGGGAATGTTCGGCAAGCGCAGCGCAACCGACGCGGGGAGCGCCGATTTGCCGACGCTGATCTCGTCGAAGCAGACCGAATACCAGGCGGCGCCGATCTGCTTGCGCTCGATCCCGGCATCCAGGATGCACTCGTCGAACGCCTCTTTCATCAGGTGTTCCGGGTTCGCGTCCCAGCGCTCGCCGAAGCGCGTGCAGCCCATCCCCAGAATCACGACTTTATCTCGTATGCCTGTGGCCATGGTGCCTCCTCAATTCGCCTGCGGCACGGCTTTCCAGAAGTAGCCGTGGTAGCCGCGTTCGGAATCGGTCCAGCGTTTACGGAAGGTCATCCGCATCGTCTGCCCCACCTTCAGCTGCGACAGATCGCAGTCGGTGAAGTCGCAGAGGAAGCGCCCGCCCCCTTCGAATTCGATCATTCCGTACATCGAAGGCGGCTCTTGCGAGACGGCGAGCATGTCGCCCGTGTACATCAAGATCCGCCCTTTCCGCTCGGCGAACTCGTAGTCGCTCATCTTCGTCGAGCAGCCGCAGTCGGGCTTCACGCAGGTCTCGAGCGGCGGAAACTGCGGCGTACCGCACTCGCCGCAGCGGTTGCCGACAAGGCCGAGGATCATCTTGCGGTTGCGCCAGAGCGTGGTCATCGCGATCTGGCCACCGACTTCGGCGCGGATCCCCATCTCGACGCTGATCAGGTCGCGAAACTTCAAGTATTTCTCGTAGTTGTCGAGCTCCTTTCCCTGCGCCAGCGAGCCGTTGATGCCGCGCCGCGCGGGGAGGCTCTTGATCGCCTCGGTCGCCTCGAAGGCGAGGACGTCGCAGCCCTGACCGAAGCTGGCGACGAGGATCTTGTCGCCTGGCTCGGCCTTCTCCAGCGCGCGAACCAACATCACGAGGGGATGTGCCGCGCCGGTCTCGCCGCACTCGCCGTGGAGGTTCGTGTGCACCTGCCCCTTTGCCGTCTTGAGCTTGCGCGCGATGTTCTGGTGCTCGCGGTCGAAGAAACAGGGGTAGACGACGTGGCGAAAGGCGTCAATCGTCACATCGAGCTTGGTCAAGAGCCCCTCGATCGCCTCGGGGATCAACTTCGAATAGCCCTCGTCGCGGACCCAGCGCTCTTCCCACATGTAGTCGTAGTCGTTTTGGCGGCCGCGGTAGTGGTCGACGAAGTCGCAGGAGATCGAATGCGAGCCGAGGAAGCGGGCGATCACGTTCTCCCGGCCGAAGGTCAACGACGCCGCGCCATCGCCGAACCACATCTCGTAGAAATAGGCGCCCCGGGTCTGGCGACTGTCGCTGGCGCTGACGAGCACCTTCGAGCGCTCGCCCGACTTGACCGAGTCGAGGGCGGCGATCATCGCCGCGGTGCCCGCGCGCAGCGATCCGCCGAAATCGGCGGTGTTCATCTCGCGCCCCAGATTCAGCGCGGTCTGCACGATTCCGGCGTTCTGGCGATCGGCGTAGGGCATCGTCGTCGACGCGAGGAACAGCCCGTCCACCTCCGTTTTGTCGAGGCCGACCAAGCAATCGCGCGAGGCCTCGACCGCCATGCTCAACGCGTCCTCGTCCCAGTTGCAGACGGAGCGAGTCCCCTGGGCGACGGCGACGATTGCCGGAGCAAACCACCCCATCGCCTGGAGAATTGCCGACCGTTTCAAGCGCAGACGAGGAATATAACCCCCGTATGACGTGATCCCGACCATCTCTCCTCCTCGATCGCGGGCGAAGCCCCGGGCTGGCCGATTCCTCGTCCAGTCACCGCCACGCCGCGATTTGATTTACGCTGTCTATCAAACGTTCATAGCA
>JAGQJP010000776.1 GCA_020430585.1 Myxococcales bacterium
ATCAACGTGGTATACGGTCTGCGGGCGACCGCCTCGCCATCCGGCTCGCTGTCTCGGCGTCCGCGTTTGCCTCGCCCCCGCGGGGATCGTCGTCTTCCTCTCGTTGCTCGCGTTTCGTCGCCGGCGCCCTGCCGCGTGACCGAACCCGAACGGCCTGACGCTCGCTGACACAGCGCGCTCGGGCACGACCCGAGACGGCGAACGCCGACTCCGAGAGCCCCCCTGGCCGACCTCCCGCTTGTCTCAAAAATGAATTCGACCTATACTGGACCCACCCCACCACGAAGGAGCGACAATGCGACCAATCGATCGACTGGTGCTTCTCTGCCTTCTGGTCACCGCGGTGGCCTGCGGCGGATCGGGCTCGAGCAACGGTGACCAACAGCAGGACGGCAGCGCGAACACCGACGCGAGCGACAGCGCGTCGAGCGATCAGCTCCTCGGGGATCGACTCGACGGCGGTGTCACAGCCGACCTCACCGACGACGCGAACGGCGCGGAGGATCTCGGCCTCGATGACGGCACGTCGGCCAAGGACGGCGCCGACGACCTGTCGTCGAACGACACGACAGATCCCAGCGACGTGCCCAACGAAACCGATGGCCTCGACGATCTCGAATCGGGGAGCGATCTGTCCGACGCCACGAGCGACGACGGGACGAGCGACACATCGATCGCCGATCTCGCCGACTCCGGCGGCAGCGATCAGGTGCTCGAGCAAGATACGCTCCCCGCCGACACCTTCTGCCCGCCGCAGATGAACCGCTGTGTCAATGACAACCACGAGCGGTGCAAGTCCGACGGCTCTGCCTGGGAGCTCGTGGCGACCTGCAGCACGCAGTGCATCGACACCGGCTTCGACGCGGGCTGCCGTCCCGACGCGCTCTTCGACTCGGTCTCGGCAGGCAAATCGTTCAGCTGCGCGATCAATGACGACGGTACGCTCTGGTGCTTCGGGCGCAATAGCGCGGGAAACCTCGGCGTCGGCGACAAGAAAGACCGCGGGACCCCGCAGCTGGTGGGGCGCTTCGACGACCAGTGGCGCCGCGTCAGCGCAGGCGACGAACACACCTGCGCGATCAAGAAGGGCGGCGGCAAACTGTTCTGCTGGGGCAACGGGAGCAGCGGGCGCTTGGGAGACGGAACCTCTACCGAGCGGCTGCGCCCAACCGAGGTCGCCACCGTCGGCACGGGGTTGTGGCTCGAAGTCTACGCGAGCAACGACTTCAGCTGTGGCATCCAAACCGACCAGACCCTCTGGTGTTGGGGCAACCGTCCCGGCTCACCCGTGGCCTTCACCGTTCCGACGAAGATCGGCGGAGAGGGGCCGGGAACGTGGCTTGTCGCGGCCGTCTCGCCGTCTCATGTCTGTGGCGTCCAGACCGACAACAAGCTCTACTGTTTCGGCAGCAATTCGCAGAACGCCGTCGGCATCCCGAGCGAGACCACGGTCGCCGATCCCAAGCTGGTCGACAGCGGCAGCTGGACGACCGCCGCCGTGGGCCACAACGTGAGCTGCGCGCTCTCGGGCAAGAAGCTCTTCTGCTGGGGCACCAACGCGCTGATCGGGATCGACAGCGACAGCCCCGCGTTCTTCGGCGACACGACCTGGAACTGGCTCCGCCTGCAGATGCGCGACGATCACATGTGCGGGGTGCGGCAGTACCCGAACAGCGCGGTCAACCTCTTCTGCTGGGGCGAGGGACAGCACGGACGGCTGGGCCTCGGTTCGACGCTGCGTGTCACACCCCCCGTCGACCCGACGGTTCCGGGCGTCGACGTCAGCGTCGGCTTCGACCACAGCTGCTCGCTCAGCTCGACGGGTCAGCTGTCGTGCTTCGGCAACAACAGCCACGGCCAGCTCGGCATCGGTTTCGGCAAGTCCCCGGTGCCGAAAAAGGTGATCAAGCCGAAATCGAAGCAGTTCTCGGTCGGATCGGATCACTCCTGCGCCGTCACCGCGGCGGGGGTGCTCTGCTGGGGAAACAACCGCGAGAATCAATTGAACGCGACCGCGACCCCGAGCTGGGGCAGCGTCCCACAGATCACCTCCCTCGAAGGTTGGGTCAGCGTCTCGGTCGAGCCGTCGGGCAGGGGGAGCTGCGGCGTCAAATCAGCGGACAATGGCAACTACTGCTGGGGCCTGCTCGGCTTGGACGACGTTCTGCGAACCTCACCGACCGGGTTCATGGCGGGCACCTACCGCGCGGTCTTCCCTCGCGATCGCTTCTGGTGCGGCTGGCGCTCGGACAGTGATGATACGCTCGACAACGCGGTGAGCTGCTTCGGCACCGGGACCCTGGGACAAATGGGCGTCGGCGTGCTGACGACCAACGCCGGGCTCGTCAACCTGAATGGGGGCGACGGAAAACCGATCAAGTGGAACCAGGTGAGCTACAGCAATCGGAGCGGATGCGGCATCGGGCCAGCGTTCGAGCTGCTCTGTTGGGGTGATTCGAACGTCGCCTTCGGTGACACCAAACCCAACCGCTCGAAGCCCGAGAAGGTGCTCGACGGGGTCTGGCTCTCGGTGGGAACGAGCGACACCCACAGCTGCGCGATCAGCGAGCTCGACAAGCTCTGGTGCTGGGGTCACAACCAGAAGGGCCAGCTCGGGGTCGCGCCGGACACGACGTTGCACGCGCCGAAGCCGATCGGTAGCGACAGCTGGAGCCAAGTCTCCGTCGGCACCGAATACACCTGCGCCGTCCGCAGCGACGGCAAGCTGTTCTGTTTCGGGGACAACGCCTTCGGCCAGAGCGGCAGCAGCGACTATTCGACCGTCGGGTTGACCGAGGTCACCGTCTCGCCAGCCGACGCCGAGAGTTGGCTGCACGTCGCGACCTCGCGATCGGTGACCTGCGCCGAGCGCAGCGACGGTTGGCTCTACTGCTTCGGCGACGACTCCCTCGGCGCGCTCGGACGGGCGGGCACGCTGGGTCACAAGGTCCTGCCGACCCTCGTCGACTTCACCCAGTAGCGCGGCACACTAGGCCTTGTGCACTGAACCTCACGACAGGGCGTTTTCGAGGAGCGCGGTGAAGCGCTCGACCGTTCGTCGATCCCAGGCGGCGAGCACCGCCTCGACGGACTCGGCCACCTGCGCTGGCTCGCCTCCCGCCAACCAAACCGCCGCCAGCCGCGCGAGGACATCGCGATGAGCAGCCCGGTCACCGTAGAGCGCCTCGGCGACGAGGGGAACCCGCGACGTCAGATGCTCGACCGCACGAAACAGGGCGAGCGCGGCGAAATTGTTCGACGTCTCGAGAACGGCGCGCGTCGCCTCGAGGTCGGCGTCGATGATCTCGTCGAGCGAGCTCGCCTTCACCAGCCGATTGGCGATCCCGGCGAGGCGCTGAGCGGCGCCGCCGAGATTTGCCGTTTCGGTGCGGACGAGGTGGGAGAGGATCACGCGCCTGAGCTCGAGGAAGTCCCCGAGAATTGCGCCTGCCCGCTCGGGTTGATCGACCAGCGCGTCGAACCACATCGGCAAGAGCGACAGATCCGCCGATTCTCGCGGATCGTTGACGACGATCCCGCTCCCCTGTCGCGCGCGGACGAGACCCGTCGCCTCGAGGCGGTCGACGACGCGCTGGATCGTCGGGACGGTGACGCCGAACTCGAGGGCCATCTCGCGCACGGGGGGCAGACGAGAGCCAGCGGCTCGCTCGCCGCGCATGATCTCGACACCGAGCTGGTGCTCGATCCGGGCTACTACAGTGGGGTTTCCGCGTTTGGGTCCAATTGTTGTGCGCGTTGCGCTTGACATCTCGCTCGCCGTGGCTAATTGTATAACACAATTGTGTAACACAATTCTCCAGGGGAGTCCACCATGAAACCGAAAACCGACCCGATCGAACGCCGCTTGCGAGTCTTCTGCGACGCCGGTCTGATCCCCACGCTGCCGACGGCGTGGCAGATCCAGCAGGGCGAGCTCGAGATGTTGCCCTACGTGATCAGCACCGACGCGACGATGGAAGAGCGTTACGTCGGCGCGCTCCTCGGCCATCCTTGGCTGCGTCAGCCGCTGATCGCCTCACAGGTCGGCCGCGACCACTTTCGCACGGGCAGCGGTCTCGAGTGCCGACTGGAGTCGGTCTGCGCCCACCTGCACTTCACCTTTCACCAGGGGATGCCCGTCTTCGATCTGCAGCTCGTGCAAACCCACCCCGATGGGCTGACGCGCCTGCGGCGACAGACCGAAGAGCTGATCGAGAACCGCTCGGCTTGGGCCAAGCGGCGCAACCGGCTGGTGGGCCTGATCCTGCCTCGCGCCGCCGAGTACTACGCGGACTTCTTGGGGCCCGAGGGAACCATCGCCCGCGCCGAGCGCTTCGAGTATCCGAGCGCCACCGAGGCGGGCGTCGCCTTTCCCGACGAGTTCTTCAGCCTCGTCGGGTTCATCAATCACTGCGCCACGCTATCGAGCGAGCGCCCAGCCTGGCCACAGCTTCCAGCGCACGTTCTCGGACTGCTCGGCCGCCGCTTCCGCGAAGGAAAGCGCTTCGGCTGGTTTCAACCCCACGAGGCCCAATGATGTCACGCGTCGTTCTGGTCAGGGGAAGGGGCGGCCCAGACGTCCTTCACGTCGTGCAGCGCGAGGTCCCCACGCCGCGGTCCAAGGCGGTGCGCATCCGCGTCGAAGCGGCGGGCGTCGCGTTTGGTGACGTGATGCGGCGACGCGGCGTGCTCGCACCTCCGGGAGCCTTCACGCCGGGGTACGACGTCGTCGGTGTGATCGACGCGGTCGGCGAGACGGTGAGCGGCGACTGGCTCGGGCGCCGCGTGGCCGCGATGATGCCCAGCGTCGGCCTCGGTGGCTATGCGGACCACGTCTGCGTGCCCGCGGACCGCCTCGCCCGGGTCCCCGACGGCGTGCCGCCCGCCGAGGCGGTGGCGCTCGGGCTCAACTACATCACGGCCTATCAGCTCTTGCACCGCTTCAGCCCGGTACGGGCGGGCCAGCGAATACTGATCCACGGTGCCGCCGGCGGCGTCGGTACCGCGCTCCTCGAGCTCGGCGAGAAGCTCGGCCTCGAGATGTACGGCACCGCCTCCTCAGCCAAGCACGATCTCGTCCGCGAGCGTGGCGGCGTGCCGATCGACTACCGCAGCGAAGACTTCGTCTCGCGGGTCGCCGAGCTCACCCACGGCGGAGGGGTCGACGTCGTCTTCGACTCGATCGGCGGTGCGCACCTGCGCCGCTCGTACCAGACGCTGCGGCCGCGCGGAACGCTCGTCTCCTTCGGCGTCTCGGGCGACCTCTCCCGCGGCTGGCTCGGGGTCATCGCCGGCTTCTGGCCCTTCCTCG
>JAGQJP010000777.1 GCA_020430585.1 Myxococcales bacterium
AACCGGGAAGCCGCGGAGCTGGCGGGCTGTTGATCGTCGAGAAGGTCGCCTCGGTCATGCCGTAGCCCTGCCGAATCTCGGCGCCGAGCACGCTCTCGGCGCGGAGGCGGACCTCGTCGGGAAGCGGCGCACCAGCGCAAAGACACCAGACCAACGAGGCTGGTGGTGTCACTCGGTGTGCTTCGGCCCCGGCCTCGGCCCAGGCGGCGTACATCGTCGGCACCGCTGGAACCCAGGTGATCGCTTCCTCGCCGATCAAACGCAGACTCGAGCGGGCGTCGAAGCGCCGGGGAAGAACGACGGTCCCCCCAGCATAGAACGGCGCCAGAATCGTCATGCGAAAGCCGTACGAATGAGTCAGTGGAAGCACGCCGAGCACGCGATCGCTCGAGGTCAAGCGCAGGGTATGGTGGACCAGGGAGGCGGTGTGGCAGAGCAGCGAAGCGTGCGAGATCACGACCCCCTTGGGCCGACCGGTGGTCCCCGACGTGTAGAGCACCATCGCCGGCACCGAGCCCGCCGCCGAAAGAGGCCCTTCCAACGGGCCCGCCGTTGGCCAGAGCTCGTCGAGGGCGACGACGCGAAACATGTCGACGCTCTCCGCCGCTCTCTCCGCCGTCGCGCGAGACGACGCATCGACCAGCAGGACAGCGACCGACGAGTGGACCATCCGCTGGGCGATCTCCCGCGGAGCCGAACGCGTCGGCACGGGAATCGCGGTGCACCCGGCGTAGATGATCGCGAACCACGAGGCGACGAAGCGGGCGCTGTTTCCCGCCATCAAACCGACGGACTCGCCGGGGGCGACGCCGAGGTCGATCAGCGCCCGCGACAGAGATCGCGCATCGGCCTCGAGAGCGGCATAGGTGACCTCGTGGCTCGTCGCCTCGTCGATCTCGAGGAGCGCCGTCGTTTGGGGGAAGCGCAGCGCCGCCTGGCGCAGAATCTGGCCGACGTGAATGCTCACGGATCTCTCCTCCTTTGGCGGCTAGCGACAGCGAAGCTGATGCACCGTAGCCGGATCGTCGGTGTCCCAGAGACGACGACCAAAGCGATAACAGACGAGCCGACGGAAGCGCCCCCCGTCGTCGAGGAGACGCCAGGCGCCGTGACGCCTGCCGGCGAGGTACTGTCCCTCGACGACGACACGGCCGACGCGATTGCGCAGCCGGTAGCGCCCATCGAGGACCCCGCTGCGCTTCTCCGCCTCGAGCCGTAGCTGGCCATTTTCGTACCATGACCGCTCGATGCCGCTGCCGTCGTGCATTCGATACTGTCCGAGCCTTCGGCCCTGCGCACCCCACTGAGTCCAATAGCCATCTCGAAAACCGGCCCGATAGAAGCCCTCGAGCTGCTTCTTTCCCGACGGAAAATAGCGGATCCAATAGCCGTGGAGGTGCCCGTCGGCCCAGTGGGCCTGGATCAGTCGCCTCCCTCTGCTGTCGAAGGTGCTCTCGAGCCCATTCTTGCGTCCGGCGCGCATCGTCACTCGACGGAGCAACTCGCCGTTGCGATGCCATTCGAGGCGCGGCCCCTGACCGCGGCCGTCACGCAGTCGACAGCCGGCGACGAGCGCGCCGTCCAGACGATGCGTGAAGCCGGTCGTGTTCGGCCCGCAGCGAAGTCGCGCGCCGATCTCGCCCATCGTCGAGCACTCGCCGAGAAATGCGTATGTCCAGACCCTCTTGCAGCGCCCTTCCCGGGCGCGCAGGCGCTTCAGCTCGGGTTCGATCAGCCGCTCGACGATACGATGCACCTCCGGCAGCTTCGCGATCGCGTCGATCTCGTCCACCGACAGTGTGTCGCCGATTCGCGGCGCCGCGTTGCGCGGCCTCTTTGCGAAGATCAGCACGCGGTCGCCGCGGCGCGCTCGATACATCGAGTACGAGCGGACGTAGACGCGATCGGGGCGGCGCTCGAAGACGCGGTTGTCCAGCACCAGCCGCAGCTGGCGTCGTCGATCGACCACTTGCTCGAGAAAGCGGCGCCCCCGCAGCGGTAACTCGACCCGCACGAGCAGATGATGGCGGGCGGCGTAGAGCCGCGAGACGCCTCGATCGACGCGTCGAACGTGATCGCTACGAATCTCCAACACCACTGCGCTGAAGACGACGCTCGATGTCCGTACGAGCTCGTCGAGGGTCACCGGGCGAAAGTGATCGGCGACGGCCGAAGGGCCACAACAGAACAGGATGGCGGAGAGAGTCAGTCCAACGAGCGTGGCATCGGGTAGGGGCAATCGGCGCATCGAGAGTTGGCGCCGCTACTTCTTGGGGGCCGGCGTCGGGGTCGGGGCGCTCGTGGGCTTCTTCTCGTTGCCCGGAGCCTTCGGCTTCTCGTTCGTCGGCGGCACGGTGCCCATCTTGCGCATCGGCATCTTGCCCTTCATACGCTTCTTGATCTCGGCGAACATGTCCGCCATGACGGCTTTTTTGAAGTCGTCGCACGATTTGGACATGTGTTTTTCGAAGATGCCCATTTGCATTTCGAAGCGGGCTTTGCGGGTACCCGCATCCGACGTGCACTTCGCCACGCACTTGGATTTGTCGGCGCGACCGAACTTGCACTCGGCCATCTTGCCGCACGCTTTGGCACAACGATCGGCGTCACTCATCTTTTTCGGAGCGGGCGCCTTCTTCTCGGCATTGTTGTCCTTCTTGCCGTCACTTGCGGGCTTCTTGTCGCATCCCAACGCCACGAACAGCAGACAAATCGCCACAACTACGACATTTCTTGCAGACTTGGTCATTCAGCTCTCCTCGCTGGCTCGCTTTTCGACGAGCGTCTAAAGTTTCTCGAATTGATCTAGCGGCAAGCTCTTGAACAGCTCGTCGATTACAGCGTCTTTCTTGACGGTCGCGTCTTTGTACCCCGTGGTGCTCACGTCGATGTTGAAGTTGCCGACATAGGTCCACATCCAGGTGTCGCGAAAGCGGGTCATCGGGTATTTGCCGAACAGCTTTTCCGAGCGGTTGCTGCGCTCGTAGAGGTAATTGCGCTTGTCGCGAATCCGAATCGAGAGCACGGTCTGATTGGTGCCCTTCTTCTTCAGATTCCAGGTGATGCTTCCATCGGTGGGGAACCACTCTTTGAACTCGTAGGTCGCCTCGAACTTGGCGGGCAACTTCGGCTTGAGCTCGAGGAGCTTCGCCTTTGGAGTCAACGGCTTGTGCGGCGGAGGCATCAACTCGGTGACAGTCAGCGCCTTCGGCTTCTTCTCCGGAGCACAGATCGGCGCCGAGAACGCGGCCTTGAAGGTGCGTTTCATCGAATCGGTGAAGCTCGCCTTGAACGAGACCTCTTTGTCCGTCAGGCTGACCAGCTCGATCACGCCGCCCTTGGACCACCAACCGCTGACTTTGTTTTTTGGATCGTGGGTGTAGGGGCGCGCATCCACCGGCTCGTTGTCCGTCTTCTGATACTCCCACTTCCCGGGTCGCATCTTGACGCCCCAGTGGGAGCGGAACTGCACGCCGTAGAGACCCGCGTCGGGGCACTCCTTCTTGAATTCCTTGGTTCGCCAACCGCGGCGAATATGAGTGCACTTGAACGTCGGACACTTGGTCACGCCGTAGATGCGTAGTGTCCAGTCATCGGTCCAAAACGCGAGCGCCTTGTCGATCGTGACCCTCTTGTCCTTGATCTGCACGACGATCGGCTCGGGCGCTTTTGGCTTTTTCTCGTCCGAACCGGACGGACCCTTCTTACACGCAACGGGGAGCAGCAAGATGCAGGTTGCAAGGGCTAGCGTCAGCGTTTTCATTTCGCCTCCTTCGTGGGTTGCACGTTCGAAGGCTTAGAATAGATCAAACTGCGCTGGCGTCAAGTCCTGGTTTCGACTCGAATGTCGTGAAACCGCTCGTGGGCGTCGGACACCGACGGGAGCGCCGCGCCCGCCTCCGCTTCGACGACCACCGAGGCGACGGCGGCGCCGAAACGGGCTGCGTCGCGCCACGTCTCGGAGCGGCTGCGAGCGAAGAGAAAGCCGGCGGCGAAGCTATCGCCAGCCCCAGTCGGGTCGAGCTGGCGCGCGGGATAGATCCCGACCCGAAAATGCTCGCCTTCGCAGAACACCTCACAGCCCGAGACGCCGTGGGTGAGGACGAGGCAGGCAACGTTCGCGCGAAGCCTGTCGAAAAGGCCGTCCTGGCCCGCGAGATCTTCGTCTGAGCAGAAGGCGACGTCGACGGCGCGCAACGCCTCGTCCGACGGGTTGAAGGAGCAGCGTATGACTCGCTTGAGCCGCTCGAGGTCGTCCGGGTCGGCGCACTTGACCCACCCCTGCAGACCGATCGCCAACGTCTTCGCGGGCTGTTGGACCCAATCGGCGAGATCGACTTCTCCGAAAACGGGGCAGAGAAAGAGCACATCGGGAGCTCCCCAATGGCGTGGAAACGCGCTGACGTCCACAGCAGGAGCGACCGCCTTGATGCTCTGCGTGCGCATGTCGCCGTGGTAGAGATTGCGGAAGGCCGTCGTCTCCCCTTCGCGCAACGAGCAGACATCGAGACCCTCGAACGCTTCGGGCGCCGAAAAATCGGTGCCGATCGTAGTCACGACGCGAGCGCGCGCTCCCAAATGGCGCCAGACCTGGGCGGCGTAGAACGCGCTGCCGCCCGCTTCGACGCGGGAGCCGTAATAGTCGTGGGTCACGTGACCGATCGCGACGAGTGTCGTCATCCTCTTCGACTCCTCAGGCGGTGAACCCGCCGGCGGAAATGTTGTAGGCTTCGCCCGTGATCGCCGCCGCTGCGCTCGAACAGATGAATTCGCAGAGCGCCGCGACCTCGTCGGGGCCCACGAA
>JAGQJP010000778.1 GCA_020430585.1 Myxococcales bacterium
CGGATCGCCGAGGCGATGGTCGACGCCAGCGTCGACCTCCCACCGCTGGCGCCGAAGGGAAAGCTTCTGACGATCACGACGCCCGACGCCCTCAAGTACGGCGTGGCCGACCTGCAGGCCGATACGCTCGAGGAGCTCTTGACCAAGTTGAAGCTCAAGGGCGCGACGATTGTGCATCCGAAGGTCAACTGGGCCGAGAAGATCGGGCGTTTCCTCACGGGCTCGATCATGAGCAGCATCTTGATGAGTCTCGGCGGCCTCGCGCTCTTGATGGGTCTGTACACCGGGTCGATCGTCGCCCTGACGATCGGGATCTCGTGCTTCGCGCTCTTCTTCTTCGGCCACTACGTCTCCAATCTGGCGGGCTACGAGGAGCTGATCCTGCTCTTGTTGGGCGTGATCCTGCTCGTGATCGAGGTCGCGGTGATACCCGGATTCGGCGTCGTCGGTGTGCTCGGGATTCTCTTCATCCTGATCGCCCTCGTCCTCTCCAGCTCGGGTCTCGACATTCCGACGCAGTGGAAGACGCGGGTGATCGGTGACGGATTGTTGAAGGTCGCGATCTCGGTCTCGGTTACCGCGCTGTTGATGTTCGTCTTTGCCCGCTACTTCCCGCAGACCCGTGCTGGGCGACGCCTGGTGCTCGAGACGGCCCTCCGATCGGGGGAGGGATTCAGCACGCAGGACGCCGAGAGCGCACGCTACCTAGGGATGCGGGGGATCGCGGTCACCGATCTACGCCCGGCAGGCAAGATCGTGCTCGAAGGAAACAAACTCGACGTCATTTCCACCTCTGGATTCGTCTCGAAAGAGACCGAGGTCGAAGTGATCGAGGTCTCCGCCTCACGGATCGTGGTGCGCGCCGTGCGCGGATAGGGTGAATCGTTGTTCTACGTCTTCGTGCTGATCTGTGTCGGCCTCGTGCTCCTGGCGATCGAGGCCTTTCTGATCCCCGGCTTCGGCCTCGTCGGCGTGCTCGGCATTTTCGCGCTCGTCGGCGGTGTCGTCTGGGCGTTCTATATGGTCGGACCTGTGGCCGGGGTCCTGACACTGGTGTGCTGCGTCGGCGTGGTGACGGGGGGGACCATCATCGTCTCACGGACAGCGGGGCGCAAGTTGATTCTAAAGACGCAGAACGTAGCGCGCGTCGACAGCGACACGCGACCGGCGCGCGAGGCGCTAATCGGGCGCCGCGGCGTCGCGATGACCGTGCTCAGACCCTCGGGCAAGATCGAGATCGATGGGGTCTGGCATGATGTGACTTCCAGTGATGCATTCATCGACCAGGGACGCGACGTCGAGGTCGTGAAGATTTCGGACAATACGATATTCGTTCGCGAAGCGGAGCAAAGGGGAGAGTGATGCCAATGACAGGGCCGATTGTAATCATTGCGCTAGTGGTCGTATTCATGTTCCTGTTCTTCTACTTCATTCCCGTCGGGCTCTGGATCGCCGCCAAAGCCTCGGGCGCGGGCGTGTCGATCTTCACCCTGGTGGGGATGCGTCTGCGGCGCGTCAGCCCGGCGGCGATCGTCAACCCGCGGATCTCCGTGGTCAAGGCGGGGCTCGACATCAGCGTGCAGGAGCTCGA
>JAGQJP010000779.1 GCA_020430585.1 Myxococcales bacterium
GCCCGTGCCCGTTCCAGTGCCCGTGGTAGTCCCGGTGCCCGTGCCCGTTCCAGTGCCCGTGGTAGTCCCGGTGCCCGTGCGAGTGCCCGTGCCCGTGCCCGATGGCGCCAGGCAGAACTGGGTCTCCCGTTGGGCTAGATCGTGGCAGCTCAACTGATTCAGGCAATCCGCTTGCGCGTCGGTGATGCTCGCGCAGATCTCGGTGCAAATATCGTTGGCCGTACCGCTCGATACCCCGCAGGACGCCGCCTTGTTCCGACAGAGCGATGGGCAGTCCGTCGGGCCCCCGCTCTAACAGCCGGTCGTGAGAATCGATAGTACGAGAGCCAGGACCAGTAGAGAGTTCAACTTCCGCGTGCGATTCATCTGCATGACTCCTTGCGAAGATTCGTGGTCGGGTTGTCGACGTCGTACGTCAGCGTCACGTTTCTTCGTTTGAGCAACTCCCGTGCCACGGCTCTGCCGCGTCGGAGCCGACCGAGGACGACGGACAAGCGTATGAATATGCACGACATGTTCGAATTCGCCAGCGGAATGGCGGCGGCCTGCAAGGCGTCCGAACGCGTCGTGGCGTCACACCGTCGTTGAGATGGTGTGACGACTGGCTCGGATTCCCGCCTCCTCATCGCATGGCGTCACGTCGCAGGCGGCCAAATTCGACGCGTTGGACCGCACGACCTCAGTTGGCGGCCTGGCTGGCTTTGGCGCGCTCGACCGCGCCAGGTCAGTTGGCGGCTTGGCTGGCTTTGGCGCGTTGGACCGACTGCTCGAGGAGGTAGCGCGTCAGCAGCGCGCGACAACCGCTCGGGAGCTCTGCCCGAACCTCCATCGAGGCCGCATAGCGCCGGACCGAACGAGGTGCGACGCCGAGAATCCTGGAGAGCTCCTCGTCGCGCATCTCCAGCGCCCGACCGACTCCCGCGACGAGTCGGCGCACCCGTCTGGAGGTATCGGGTTGCGAGCCTCGGTCTCCGCCATAGGCGTAGATCGCCTCGGCAAGCGCGAGCAATCGCTCCGCCGATTCGCCACGGAGGGCGTCGAGGGAGAGCTCGCTCAATGGCGGCGCGAGTCCGACGGTCTCGTATAGCTGGGCTCTTCGAAGTCTGGGAAACTTGAGGAACAGGGTGGCGGGGAAGCCGCACGCACGCGCACCGATGAGGTCCAAGAACGAGGAGCCCGTGTAGAGCGCAGGATGTCCCAACAGGCCGTGGCGTTCGCTCTGCAGAGCGAGGTATTCGATCAGACGCGCAATGTGGCGTCTCGACTCGACGGGCTGAATGTACGTGGGCGAAAGCTTTCGACCGCTGAGACGCCGAATCGAATTGCTGACGGCGCGTGCAATCAGCCCGACCTCTTCTCGGGTGCCCTCGAGCACGTAGTGAAAGTGGTCGTCGACGAGGGAAAACATCAGCCCCGTCGTGCGAATTCGCGATATCAGCGCGGTAACACAGCGACGGAGAACGGTCTCCGTGTCGAACAGTGTCAGCCGACCCGCGGACGATGTCGTGAGATGGTAGAATTCCGAAGCCGTGCTCATTGGTCCCTCCGTAATGGTCAACTTGTCCGACATTTGCACGTGTCGTCGATCGCCCGCTCGGTCCGCGATCGCCCGCCCACATTTTCGTTGTCCAGAGATCCTGCGGTTGCGTTTACCGAAAAATGAACGCGGTGGCCGAGTGCGCGCACGAGTGCCGCTCGTTTTGGGGGTGACGTCGCCTGGTCGCCGCTGCCTTCGGCCCATCGGTGGCCGACGAATCTGCCGCGACGGGCGGAAGCGCCGGCGCCACGTTGCCCGTCAGCGGCGACGTAGGCGTGAGATCCACGAGAGCCGCGGACAAGGTCTCGACCCTCGATTCAGGCGCCTCGATCCGGCCAAAATCTCGACGCTTGATCCAGGCGCCTCGATTTTGTCCGGTTTGCGTGGTGGATTTCGTCCGATCTGGCCAAAATGAGGCCACTAGTCCCAATGCGCGCCGAATTTGTCCGCTTTGACCGTCCGATCTGGCCAAAACCGGCGCACTTGGATCAAGTAAGGCGATATTGGCCGGTTTCTGGACAAAATCTGTGCGCAGGAGGCGATGTGGCTTGATTTTGTCCGCCTTTCCCCGATCACCTGTCGCGGAGCGGCCAAAAGTAGCGGGCAGGAGGCGATGTGGCTTGATTTTGTCCGCCTTTCCCCGATCACTTGTCGCGGAGCGGCCAAAAGTAGCGGGCAGGAGGCGATGTGGCTTGATTTTGTCCGCCTTTCCCCGGCGCTCGTGGCTCGGAGCGGCTCGTGGCTCGGCGTCGAGGGTGAGGTGGCGCAGATGTCTAGGGAGTCGGCTCTTTGGGTGCTGCTGGCTTGTGGGGTGCTGTTGGCTCTTTGGGCGCGGGTTTGGGTTGTCGTGGGCCGACGACGTTCAGCAGATCGGCGAATAGCGGGTTTCGCAGTCGGCAGACCCCGGCCTCTCCGCGGATGATGCCGACTTGCTCGGCGGTCAAAACGTCGGCTCGTAGCCGCGTGAAGGGCACGTCCTCGCTTTGGACCTTGTCCAGGAACTCTCGCGTGACGCCGTGGCGTTCGAGGAGCTCGAGGGTGGTCGCGAAGAGGTGGTCGTTCTGCTCGATCAGCCGTTTGGCGGCCTGTTCGACGTCGTGGCGATCGACAGACTTACGCTCTTCTTTGTTCATGCGCGCGTACGCCAGTGCGGCGAGGTGCTGTACGAGGCGCGGATGGCCACCCGAAAGGCGATGCACCGCCGCGGCGGCGTCCTCGAAGAAGGCATTGCGGCTGACGCGTTGCAACAGCTCGCTCACTTCGGTCGCGCTGAAATCCTCGAGGTAGATCGTCCGCGCGACGTTGAGCGCGTTCGACTGTCCCCGCAACGCGAGATCGAGCGCCCCGGTGAGGACGAATGGGCAGACCAGCTCACCGCGCTTGAGCACCGTTCGACTAATCGCCGCCTTGAGCAGTTTCACCGCCGAGACGGTGGTCTCGGTGTCGATCGCGTCGACGCCGTCGAGGAGCAGCACGATCCGCCCAAAATCACCGCCCAGTACCGCTTCGAAGACGACTTGCAGATCGCTCTCCTCGGGGATCGAGAGCTGGCTTCCCCCTTCGATACCCTTGGCATACTCGCGGAGCATCAAGAGGATCTCTCGCGCCACGCCCGCCGTCGAATCGGGCTCGATGCCCTGCAGATCGACGAACAGCGGACTCCACTCCGAGGCGCGCTGACGCAGCTCGGCGGCGACGAGGAAGAGCATCGTCGTCTTGCCCGACAGCCGGGGCGCGGAGATGCAGATCGGCGTGTTGTCGAGCAGATCGTCCACTGCCGCCTCGACCGTCGAGCGTCGACCGATCAGGATCTCGCGGTGCAGCTCCGGGTTGAGGGGATGCAGATACTTGAACGTCGTCCGGCTTCGGCCGGTGAAAAAAGAGAGCAGGCTCATGGAATGTAGCATAGGCGATCGGGGGTTAGCGATCAACGACGGACGTGCAGTCGCTGGCGATTGCTCGCGTCAACTTTGCTAGCTCGCAGAATCTAGGTCATTTTCTTGACACGAAAGCGGGCGAGACATAGAGTCTGGGAGCATCGAGGATTGTCTCGGCAGGTGTGAACATGAAAACCGCTCGGAAAATGACGCTTCTTCTGGTGATCGCGATACTCGCGCTCCCGATCTCCGCCCTCGCCCGCGAGGACGGCGCCCCGACATCGGCCCTTGGAATGGCCGACGCGATCCGCTCCAACGCGAGCGGCATCAGCGGGCTCTACTTCAACCCGGCGGGCATGTCGCAGATGTTCCTCTACTCCCTCGAGAGTGGATACACCTTCGA
>JAGQJP010000780.1 GCA_020430585.1 Myxococcales bacterium
ACGCGCAGTCGCTGTCGTAGGTCTTCTGGCCTTCTTGGGTTGTGGCGACGTCGCCGCAGACCGGCTGGTAGACGAAGTAGAGCGGGCACGCGGTCGATTGCTCGTGACACTTGCCTGGGTTGATCGCCTCGTCGATGAACTGACCGTGGAGCTGCGCCAGATGCTTCTTACCTTCCTCGTAGCTCTGAACGTTGACAGCGTAGAAGTTACGCAGCGAGTTGCCATTCTCGTCGGTGGTGACGTACTCGACGCAATGCGGAGCGGCGACGAGGCAGCCGAGGTTCAGATCGTATTCGATGCCGCCGACGTAGGAGCCGATCGCCACCAGGTACTCGCCATCCGCGCTCGGCGTCCACTTGACGACGGTAGTGTAGGTCTGGTGCACTTTGCTAAAGGGAACCCAGGCGGCAAACTTCAGACCGCCCCATTTCCCGTTCTTACCGCGCGGGCCGTAGACCAGCAGACGGCCAAACTTCGAGGTCTGGGTCTTGAAGGTCTGCTCCGAGCCAGCGTTCGCCTTGAAGGTGTAACCGTCGAAGCGCGCCCAGCCTGTTGTCTTGCCCGTGACGGTCTGTTGGCAGCCGATCGGGCCTTCGATCGTCAACCAGCCGTTGCTGGTCGAGTCCGTTTTGCCCGCCTGGTCGGCGAGCCCGTTTTCGTTGATCCCCGCCGGAACGTCGGTGTTCGGCGTCGTCGTCGTCCCGTTCGTCCCACAGCCCGCGGTCAACGCGACCGCTACCATGGCAATGAAAATCCGTTTCGTGATGCTGTTCATGTGGATCCCTTCTCCTTCTCCAGCTGTTCGCGTCAGGCGAATCCGGAGGACGGCTTAGCACGAAACATGCCAAAGGCTGTCGCTGGCTCTGGTGGCCGGCAGATGCCTGCGGTTCGCGACGCGACGTGTGACAGCCTGGCGCACCCCGGCTGCCCGCAGGGGACGGATCGGTCGCACGGATGGTGGGGTTGCTGGCGGTGTGGGGAAAATTACCACCTCGTCGTGATCCGAGGGAACTTCACCCCGTTCGTCGAGGTCGTTGGCGGAGGACGCCGCGCTGTCAGTGAGGTTCGTCGACCCGGTCCGGAACGAGAAAGTTCACCGGTTCGAGGTTGTCGAAGATCTTGATCGTATCGAATCCGTATCCCGACGCGGGAAAGTGGATCGAATTCTCGTCGAAGCGCCCGGCGAAGAGGATCGGCTCGGCGTTGCGATTGTATCCGAGCTGCACCAACGTCCGATCGGGCAGCACCTCGGTCTCGGAGAGATGGAGATGTTGCTTGAGCACGTACAATCCCTCGGCCATCAACGGCTCGAGCGCGGCGATGAAGTCCGGGTCGTCGACGACGTGGCCATCGGTCTGGAAGCGCCAGCGATTGTTGCGATTCTCGTCGGGACAACAGACGATCGGCGGGCCGGCGTCGGAGTGGTTGTGAAAGAAGACCAGGCGTCCACTCGGCAGGTGCTCCTCCTCGCCCGGCAACGATCGGCCCGTGCGGTAGATTCCGCAGGGCGGCAGATACCCGTCGTCTTCGCGCTCGAACTCGTCAGACATGGTTCGACTCCCTCGCTTCCGCGTCGGCATTGACGTTCGACCTTGGGAACTCTACCAGCGATCGGAGGAGGGGGCAAGTCGAAGCGCCGCGAGCACGCTTGACAAGCCGCTCGTCGAGGGTCTATCGTCTTCGGATTGCGCGTCGAGACGAGTGTCGGCGGGCGGAGGAGGCCGAGGTGAGGAAGAGAGTTCGAACGGGCGTGGCGGCGACGATCTTCTGGAGCGTGATCGCCTTGTGCGGGCTGGGCAGCCCGGGCCGAGCGATCGCGCAAGAGCAGGTGTATCAGAACGACGACCTCGGCTCCGATTTCAACGGCACGGCGACGCTCCTGGCGCTGGCCACGGGTGAGATTTACGCCGCTACGCTGACGCCGCCGGCCAGCGACTTTCCTCTCGAGCTCGTCGCGATCGAGGTCGTCTTCGTCAACTCCTGCGACTGCCAGCCCAACAGCCTCTGCACGGGCCTCGACCCGGCGTGCGAGGGGTTGTCGGATCCCAGTGAGCGACCGATCGACTGCGGTCAGTTTCACGTCTTGATCTGGGAGGACACGGGTGAGTCGACGCCCGGGCCGTTGCTCTTCAGCACGGAGAACCTCGGCGAGCCGACGCCCGTCGAGATTCCCGCCAACAGTAAGGCGAAACAGCGCATCGATCTCGCCGACCTCGGCGCCAGCTCGCTGATGGTGACGAGCGGTCGAATTCGCATCGGCTTGAAGGCTGCGAACCCGGCGTGTGTGCTGAATCAGGGCACGTCGAATCAGTATCCCGTGTTGATGACCGATGGCGGCGTCGAAACGCGGCGAAACTGGGTCTACGGCTCCAATGGCGTCTCGAGCGGCTGGTTCGACGCGGCGGACCTGGGCATTGGCTCGATCTCCGGCGATTTCGTCCTGCGCCTTGTGGCAAAACCGTCGAACGTCTCGCCGGGGGACGACGCGAGCCAGCTTGGCGACACGACCGCCGACACCTCGCAGCCGGCGCCGGTGATCACGGCGGTCTCGCCCTCTTGGGGCTACCCCGATCAGGCGACGGAGATCACCATCCTCGGCTCCAATTTCTCCGATCTGGCGACGGTCAGCCTCGGTCAGCAGCCGATCGGCGTCAAGAGCGTGGTCGGCGGGACGCTGATTACGGCGACGGTTCCGGCGGGCCTCGTCCCCGGATTCTACGATCTGATCGTGCACAACAGCGACGGTCAGAGCACGACAAAAGTCGCGGGCTACGAGGTGCGGGCCCGAGGAACCCAGAGCGGCGACGTGACCACCCCGAGCGACGCAACGATCCCCGATGTCGACGGCGCGGCGAACACGACGGCCGGCGGAGGCAGCTCATGCCAGAGCGCACACTCGCCGATCGGCGACCCGTCGAGCCGCGGGGCGATGCTGGTCCTCTTCGCCGCCATCGTGGGGCTCGCGTGGCGACGGCGGCTCGAGTGGAGATAGCGGACCGCGAAGACGACGTCAGGTCGTCGCTTCATTCCGAGGTAGGTGACCGATGTACACGAGCGAGACCTGCTCCCGTTCCCGAGGATGGCAACGGCGCGGTCGTTGGATGATCGCCGCGTGGCTGCTCCTGTTGGCCGCCACCGGGTGCGACAAACCGGCGGCCCCCACACCCGAGACTCCCCCTGTGGTCGTCACCGAGCCGCAGACGTTCTACGTCGATGCGGCGGCGGCGAGCGGGGGGGATGGAAGCCTCGAGCGCCCGTTCCTGACGCTGGCCGAGGCGCTGACCGTGGCTGACGAAGGCGATACGATCCAGCTCGCGCCGGGGCGATACGCCGAGTGTCCCGTGATCGAGAGCGGCGTCGAGCTGATCGGCAGCTCCCTCGATTCGGTGGTGATCGACTGCGCCGACGCGGTGACCGGGCTGGTGATTCGCGCGGCGGTCGTGCGCATCGAGGGTCTGACGCTTCGCGGTGGCGTCAAGGGGATCGTGGTCGAGCCCGATGCTCGCCTGATCGCCCGCAGCATCCGCGTGATGAGCTCGATCGGGGTCGGCATCGACGTCGACGGAGAGCTACAGGCGCAGGACCTCGAGATCATCGGCGTTACGGCTGGAGTGGGCGATGATCGCGGTTTCGGGCTGCGCGCCAACAGCGGCTCCCGCGTGGTCTGGGTCGGTGGACGGCTCAGCGCCTCTGCGGCCGACGGTTTGCGTTCGGTCGACTCTGCGGTCGACCTGACCGACGTAATCGTCGAAGGCAACGGCGATAGCGGCCTCTCGCTGCAAGCCGGCCTCGACGCGCGCGTCGACAACTGCACGATTCGCAACAACGCCCAGACCGGGATTTTTGTCGGCGAGCGAACGCTCGAGTTGACCAACTCGCAAGTCGAAAGCAACCCCTATGGCGTGCTCACCTCACCGGGCTCGAAGCTGACGATCGAGAAGAACCGCTTCGAGAAGAACGGCGAGGGCGTCGCCGTCGTCGGCTCGACCGGCTCGGTGCGGGAGAACCTGTTTCGCGAGAACAGCGACGGTGCGCTCTCGATTCAGAACGCCGGGAGCGCCGGGTTCCAGGTCGAGCTCAATTCCTTCATCGACAACTGGGGACACGCAATCCACCTGAGCTACTGCAACGTGGCGACCGTCGACAACAACGACATTCAGGGAACGCGCCGCGTCGACGATCCCGCCTTCGGGCTCGTGCTGGGTGACGGGATCAGCCTACTCGAGAGCGTCGCCACGTTGACGTCCAATCGCATCGTCTCGTCGGAGGGGGCGGGTATCTATGGCCAATATTCACGCGGTGAGCTGAAGAACAATACCGTGCTGGGGAACCTCGAGGGCGGCGTCTTCCTCACCGACAACGTCGACGAGCTCTGGACGATCGACAGCAACACCCTCGATGGCAATGTCGGCGGTGGTATCGTTGCGCGCAACAGCCGCTTCGTCGCCATCCACAATACGATCCGCGACTCGAAACACTCGGCACAGTACCAGGTCGGCGACGGAATCGCGCTCCTCGAGCGGATCGGTCCGAGCGAGATTCGCGAGAACACGATCGAGCGCTCGGCGGGCAATGGCATCGGCGTCTATCTCAGCACGCAGGCGCTGATCGAAAACAACGAGCTGCAGGACAA
>JAGQJP010000781.1 GCA_020430585.1 Myxococcales bacterium
CGGCGTCGCCGCCTCGATCGTGCACACCCTGCAGAAGGCGCTCTACTGCGAGTTCGTTCGCGTGATGATCCTCGACCCCGAGCGCGACTGCCTCATCGACTCGCACTCGACGAAGGCGGCCAAGCCGATCGAGCGCCACGGAGACTCGGCGGCAGCAAAAATCTGTCAGCGCCTCCAACGCCTCGACATCGTTCTGGCTCTCGACGAACTCGACGAGATGGCCGCCGACGAGCCCGGGCTCCGGCTGATCTCCGAGTTCCTCCGCGAGCGGGGCACGGCGGTGATCGTTCCATTGGTCCACAACGAGGAGCTCGTCGGGCTGATCGAGCTCGGGGAGAAGCGCAACCTCGGCAGTTACACCCGCACCGATTACGAGCTGATCAATCGGATTCACAGCGGAGCCGATGTCGCGCTCGCCAACTCGCTGCTCTATCAGAATCTGCAAGACCTGACCCGCAGCCTGGAGGAGCGCGTCCAGGAGCGGACGACCGAGCTCCGCACGGCGTACGACAAGCTGCAAGAGCTCGACCGGACCAAGTCCCGCTTCTTCACCAACGTCACCCACGAGCTACGTACGCCGTTGACGCTGATTTTGGCCCCTCTCGAGGACGCCCTCTTGAACAAGCAGCTCCCCGACGACCAACGGGAGAGCATCTCGATGATGTATCGCCAGGCGACGCAGCTCCATCGGTTGATCAACGACCTCCTCGATCTCTCCAAGATCGACGCAGGCGAGCTGCGCCTGATGATCGCCGAATTCGATCTCGACACGCTGTTGCGCGAGGTGATCACGAGCTTCGAACCGCTGGCGGCGCGCAAATCGATCACGCTGGACTTCGACCCCGCGGGGTCCCTCGAGCCATTTCATGGCGACCGCAACCAACTCGAGCGCGCGCTCGTGAACCTGATTGGAAACGCGCTCAAGTTCACCCCCGAGGGGGGGCGGGCAGCGCTTCGGGCGCGGGCGATCGGGAACGAGGCGGTCGAGATCGAGGTCTCGGACACGGGAATCGGCATCCCCGAGGCCTTCTTGTCGCGGGTCTTCGATCGCTTCGCCCAGGCCGACGACGACGAGACGCGGCGCTTCGAAGGCACGGGGATCGGATTGGCGTTGGTGCGCGAGATCACCGAGCTTCACGGCGGTCGGATCCGGGTCGACAGCGAGATGGGACATGGCTCGACGTTTCGAATGCGGCTGCGCCTCGACCCCGGACGGATCCCGGCGACGGCGATCGAACGTCGCCGCGTCGACGTCCAGACCGGACAGTACCGCCGCTCGAGCGATCGCGATCCCCTCTCCTGGATGGCCGATCAGGACTGGGCGGCCCCGCGAATGGGCGCGCTGGCGCCGACCCGCGACGCGGGGAATGGGGCAGCGGGATCGAGCTCGCCGATCGGGACCCGAGCCGTCGTGCTGGTCGTCGAGGACAACACCGACATGCGTCGCTATCTCGTGGAGCTTCTGTCACCGAGCTACCGCGTGATCACCGCCGAGAACGGGCGAAAAGGGCTCGACGTGGCGCTGGCAGAGCTACCGAGCGTGATCGTCAGCGACGTGATGATGCCCGAGATGAGCGGTCTGGAGATGTGCGCCTCCCTCAAGTCGTCGGAGGCGGGGCGAGGGATCCCCGTGCTGCTCTTGACCGCCAAGAAGGGGATCGAACGCACGCTCGAGGGCTTCGAGTCCGGCGCCGACGACTACGTCACCAAGCCCTTCAGCGCGCGCGAGCTGCTCTCGCGGGTGGCGGTCCAGGTCAAGTTGCGGCGGCTGGCGGAGCAGCTCGCGCTGCAGGAGAAGATCACGTTGATGGGCCTCGTCTCCTCAGGGTTGGCGCACGAGGTGAAAAACCCCGCCAACGCGATCCTCAACGCCGTCGAACCCATTCGTCGCCTCGCCTCGCCAGCTCCCGAGGAACGAGAGGCCGTCGGCGAGCTCCTCGACGCGGTGCTCGAAGGTGCCCGTCGGATCGTCGCCCTCTGCGACGACCTGCTCGGTCTCGCGCGGCCAGGCGAGGACAGCGTGGGCCCTTGGGAGCCGACCGAGGCGATCGAGGCGACCCTACGCCTGCTCCACCTCAAACGCCAGGAGTCGACCCACGTCGAGCGCCATCTCGCCCACAACGACGTTCCGATCGGCGTGCGCACACAGCTCTCGCAATTGACGATGAATCTGTTGGGCAATGCCCTGCGCGCCGCCGGGCCAGAGGGACGCGTCGTGATCGGCACCGCGAACGACGAGAGCACCTTCTACTTGACGATCGAAGACGACGGTCCGGGCATCCCCGCCGAGAACCTGGCGCGGATTTTCGACCCCCTCTTCACGACGCAGGACGTCGGCGGAGGCACGGGACTGGGGCTCTACATCGTTCGCCGCGTCGTCGATCTGCACCACGGCGTGATCGACGTCGAGTCGAGCCCTGGCAACGGTGCGCGATTCCGAATCTCGTTGCCTCTGGGACACGAGCAGCCGGCATTTCAGGGATAGGACGGCGGGCTCGTCCGGCGCTCGGCTGGCGGACGCCGCTCGTGCGCTCACCGCGCCGCGCTCGGCTGGCGGACGCCGCTCGTGCGCTCACCGCGCCGCGCTCAGCTGGCGGAGGCCAACCGTGGGCTCGCCGAGCCGCGCAGGTGACCGCGAATCAGCTCGAGAAGCTCGTCGATGCTCAGCGCCCCCTTCTCGAGGATTTCCGCCACCGTCCCGCTCAGCCGCGCGCGCTCGGCCTCGCTCAAATCCATCGCGGTCAACACGACCACGGGCACGTCACGACACCGTGGATCGGCTCGAAACTCGCGGATGAACTGGAAGCCGTCCATCTCGGGCATCATCAGATCCAGGAGCACGATGTCGGGCACGCGCAGCGCCATCGATTCGAGAGCCGAGCGGCCATTCTCCGCCTGCAGGACCTCCCAGCCATCTTTGGAGAGCACGCGACTCAGCAGCTCGCGGGTCTGCGCCTCATCTTCGACGACGAGCACGCAGCGCTCGCGTCGAGCGACACAGTAGCGATTGAGAAGCGTCACCAGGCGTGCGCGATTGATCGGCTTGGTCAGGTAGTCCGTCGCGCCGAGGGCGAATCCACGACCCTTGTCATCGACCATCGTCAACATGATGACGGGGATGTCGGCGAGCTCGGCGTCGGCCTTCAGCTCGGTCAAGACCGACCAGCCGTCACGCCCGGGCATCATCACGTCGAGGGTGATCGCCGAGGGCCTCGCCGCGCGAGCCATCTCGACGCCCTCGTCCGCGTTGGCCGCGGTCAGCACGCGAAAGCCCTCGTGCGAGAGGACGCGCATCAAGAGGTCGCGCACCATCTCGTCGTCGTCGATCACGAGCACCGTCGGGATCAGATCGAGCCCATCGAGATCGGGAGGCACGACCTCGAGAGGATCGTCTCCAACCCCCGCCACGAGCTCCTCGTCGAAGTGGCGCGGCAGGTGAACCGTGAAGGTCGACCCGCGCCCCGCCTCGCTGCGCACCGTGATGTCGCCACCCATCATCAAGCAGAATCGGCGGCTGATCGTCAACCCGAGCCCCGTTCCCCCGAATTTTCGGGTCGTCGACGCATCAGCTTGGGTAAAGGCTTGAAACACCCGCTCGCTCTGGTCCGACGACATCCCGATCCCCGTATCCGAGACCTCGAAGCGTACCCACTCGGCTCCATCCTGTTGATCGCAGTGGAGCACGAGCGAAACGATCCCCTTCTCGGTGAACTTCGCCGCATTCGAGAGCAGATTGAAGAGAATCTGGCGAAACTTCGTCAGGTCCGCCGACATCACCCCGGGTTCGCCCAAAAGCGTCAAGTTGAAGCTGTTTTCGCCGCGGTCGATCAGCGGCATCACCGTCTCGATGACATCGTCGATGATCGAGCGCACCTCGAAGGATTCGACGAAGAGCTCCATCTTGCCCGCCTCGATCTTCGAGAGATCGAGGATGTCGTTGATCAAGCTCAGCAGGTGGCGGCCGGCGGCGTGGATCTTCTGCAGATCCGGGACGTACTGCGTCTGACCCGCATCCTCGGCATCCTCGATCAACATCTCGGAGTAGCCGAGGACGGCATTCATCGGCGTGCGCAACTCGTGACTCATGTTCGCCAGAAACAGGCTCTTGGCCTGGTTGGCACGCAGCGCGCTCTCCTTCGCTTCCTCGAGCGCGGAGGTGCGCGTCCGAACGAGCTCTTCGAGGTGATCGCGATGACGCCGCAGCTCCTTTTCGATCCGCATCCGCTCGGTGATGTTGCGGCAGATGCAGAGAAAGCTCGGCGCCATCTCGACGGGAACCTCGACGCGGGCAATCGTCACCTCGAGATGCACGGTCTCACCGAATCTCGTCTTGCCGAGCAAGTAGCGCACACCGCGACCAACCAGCGATGACGATCCGGTCTCGAGGTAGCGAGCGAAGGGATTGCCCTGGTCGTCGCCATAGAGCGACGGAATCAGCTTGGTCAGCGGCTTGCCGCGCAAGTCGTCGGGGGTGTAATCGAAGATTGGCCCCACAGCGGCGTTGCCCGACTGGATTGCGCCGTGCTCGTCGACGACGATCAAGGCGTCGTTGATCGACTCGATGATCGCTTGCGCCCGCGCCTCGCTGCGCCGCAACTGCTCGGTCTTCTGATCGATCAGCGCGCGCAACGAGCCGACATTGGCCTGGGCGATCTGCGCCAGCTCGAAGCGCCGAGACATCGCGGCGACGAGCTGGAGAATCTCGATCGGCTCGAAGGGCTTGTGCAGGATCAAGACGTCGGGATTGGGGCCCAGACGCTCGGTGATCGCGTCCCAATCGTGCTCGGGATCGGAGATCGCGACGATCACGTAGAGGTCGGGCTGGCGCCCCCAGAGCCGGTCGATCGTCTCCAGCCCGTCGATTCCCGGCGGCATCCGCAGGTCGACGAAGGCGAGAAAGTAGGGATCGCCCTCGGCCAGCGCTTGTTCGAGCAGCTCGACCGCCTCTTCCCCTTGAAAGGCGGAGTCGATCTGTACGTCGCCCAAGATCTGCGCGCGGCGCATCGAGATCTCGTCGCCGATCGGGAGGTCCTCCCCGGCGTCGTCCGCCGCTCCGGGCGGAGAGAGGGAGGGCTGGAGCAGGATCAGGCGCACGTCGTCGTGAATGTCGGGGGTGTCGTCGACGACGAGAATGCGGCGACGGTGCCGCGGTAGAAGTTCCTGAAAATCCTCGATCTTCAAAAATCCCTCACATCTCGATCGCCACTCCCGGCGCGGGCGAACCCCGAGCCGTCGCGCGTCCGCTGCTGCTAGTGTATCAGATTCGCTGCGAAAGCCAAAACCAGTGGCACTCGGGGCCGCTTTTTCCTAGAATGGGGAAGTTCATTTCACACGCTGAGGATCGATGAGCCGGGTGGAGGAGACAGGCGCGGCGAGCGATTGGCCCGACCGCAACGAGCCCCGCTGGACGGCGATCGCGCTGGTGTTCGCGTCGTACGCGATCGCAGCGCTCGCTGGGGCGGCGTGGGTCCCCGCTGGCTCGCTCTGGCTCTCTCCGATCGTGGCGGCGATCTTCGGCCGCGAGCTCGGTCCGCGGCGAGGCGTTTCGGCGACCGTCGGCGCGCTGGCGCTCACGAGCCTCGGGGTCTGGCTGATCGATCGCGAAGCCTTCGAGGCGATCTCGCGCCTCGGCCTCCTCCCCTCGTTGGTTGCCAGCCTGGCGACGAGCTGGATCGCGGGCTCGATCGCCGATCGCTGGCGGGCATCGGAAGCCCAGCAGCGGGCGGCGGCTGCGGCGCTCCGCATCTCGACGGCGCGCGGTGACTTTGGCCACGCGATCCTCCGCAGTGAGGATCTCGGCGATCTCTGCCAACGAGCCGCGAACGGCTTCGTCGAGCTCTTTGGTGTCGTCGCAGCGCACGTCTGCACGGTGGACTTCGTCGCCGGGACCGTTGTGGAGGTCGCCGTCGCCGGACGCGCGATCCATCGCTCGCGTCCCGTCGAGCTGCGGCAGTCTCCCTTCGCCGACGTCATCGCCAACGGCGAGATCCTGCGGATCGACGACGACGAGGGGTTGCTCGGCTACTCGGACCGTCCGCCCGCCGTGATCTGGGCCAGCCCGTTGCAAAGCGGAAGTCGCCTCTTCGGCGTCGTGGCGATCGGGCTCGACCAGACGATCGCGGCCCCGCTCCTCGAGGCACTCGGCGCCCTCGGCGAGCAGATCGCCCAGCTGATCGAGAAACACCAGACGGACAACGCGCTGCGTCGCTCGCAGTTCGCGATGGACCACGCGAACGTCGGCGTGCTGCTCTCCGATCCCGACGGAAAACTGAGCTACGCCAACGAGCTGGCGTGTCGCCTCGTCGGCTACCGACCGCGCGAGATCCTCGACCAGACGCTGCTGGGCCTGCTCGCCGAGGACCAACACGCCGAGTGGCAGAATCAGCTGGACGCCTCGGGTGGAGCGTCGTTCTCCTTCGAGACCGAGCTCGTCCGCTCGTCGCGCCATCGGGTACCCGTCGAGCTGACGGTGTCGCAGCTCTCCTACCGCGGCGAGAACGTGCTCTGCCTCTTCGCGCGAGACATCACCGATCAGCGCGCGACGATCGCCGCTCTGCGAGAGGCGAACGAGCGTTTCGAGCTCGTCACCCGCGGCGCCAACGACGGTCATTGGGACTGGGACCTGCGCAGCGATCGCGTGCACACGAGCCCGCGCTGGAAAGCGATCCTCGGCTTCGGCGAGGACGAGCTCGCCGGTGACGCGGATCACTGGATCCGGCGGATCCACCCACAGGACGTGAGTGATTTTCGCAGCCGCCTCGCCGCCCACCTGCGGGGCGCCACGCCGCATCTCGAGGTGGAGTACCGCATCGAGCACAAGGACGGCAGCTGGATCTGGGTCCTCACGCGGGGCATCGCGGTCCACGACGAGTCGGGTACCGCCTACCGCATCGCCGGATCGATGACCGAGACGACGGACCGCCGTCAGCGGGAAGAGCAGCTCACCGAGAGCGTCTTCGTCGACGTCGTCACGGGACTCGCCAATCGCGCCCTGTTCCTCAACCGCGTCGAGCTGGCCGTGCGCCGCTCGAAGCGCCTGACGAGCTATCGCTTCGCCCTGA